>NZ_JBSGZD010000098.1:0-26085 GCF_053610825.1 Streptomyces sp. NPDC054863
CTCCCCGCACTTCCCGTGCCCCCCTCCCGCACTTCCCGTTGCCCCCTCCCGCACTTCCTGTTGTCCTCTCCCGCAGACCCGGCTCGTCGTGGACCGGCCGGGGATGCGTGGGGAGGCGCGCGGCTCTGTGTTCTTCCACACGCAGGGCACGGACGACGCCGTGGCGGGCGGCGGACACTCCCTGGCGGACACTCCCTGTACGACGGCGGGTTCGCGAAGCCCGCGGACGTCACGGCGGCGGTCGGCCGGGAGGTCTTGGCAGCACTGGCCGACGCGGGCCCGGCGGTCGAGCGGGAGGGGTCGCCCGGCCAGTCGCTCCCGCTGCCCGAACCGGAGTGGCGCAAGCGGCTGGTGGACCGAGGAGCACAGGGGGCGCACGGGTGCGTCACAGGTCCCGGGCCGGTGAGACTCTCCTGCGGTCGGCGTACACATGCTTCAATAGGCGCATGACCGGATTCCAGAACACCGCCGCTACGGGTCGCTTCGACCTGGAGCCGTTCTGGCCTTCCCGTCAGCACCACGACTTCGACCGGGTCTGTTGTCGCGCGACGAACGCGCGGACCCTCTAAAGCCGTTCCCGGCCTCCCGACAGCACAGCACGACAGCATCGGGACTCGACCGACGGTCTTCGGTCCACGCGCACTCCGTAGGAAGCAGTACGCCGCCGCGCGGTTTCTCCGCGGCGGCCTCCTCCGTGCGAAAGAGCTGACCAGCCATGGCGAACCCCACCCGTACCCCGCACCCCTTCCCCGCCTCCTCCGTCGCGGCCAACACCGTCCAGCGGCGGGCCGTCCACGAACCGCTGCGGCCCCCTTCGCACCGGCTGCGGGCGGTCGACCGCGACGAGGTGGCCCCGCCGCCCGCCCCGCTGCTCCCCCTCAGGCCGGCCTTCGACGTCGCCGACTACCTCCCGCCGGGGGCCACTTGGCTGCCCGCCCCGCAGCACACGCTGCCCGCGCTGCCGGGCCGTCCGCCGATGGTCGGCTACCTGGTGCTCGTACCGGCGGACCAGCAGCAGAGCGTGCCGCCCGCGCTGGTGCCGGAGCCCGCTCCCGTACAGCAGGCACCGCACGCACCGCACGCACCGCACGGACAGCCTGCACCGCACGCGCCGCACGGTGCGGTGCGGATCGACTCCTCGCGGCGGATCGTCGAGGTGGAGGGACGGGCGCTGGATCTGACGTACCTGGAGTTCGAGCTGCTCGCGCACCTGGTGGCGCACCCCCACCGGGTGCACACCCGCGACCAGTTGGTGACCACGGTGTGGGGCTACGGGCACGTCGGCGACGGCCGCACCGTGGACGTGCACATCGCCCGGCTGCGCCGCAAGCTGGGCGCCGAGCACCGGCGCAGCATCCAGACGGTGCGCCGGGTGGGCTACAAGTACGCACCGTAGGAATCCGCGCGGGCGGGGGCGGGTCCGGCGCCCGGTGGTGCTAGGTACACCTCGCTCCGGGTGCCCGGGCCCCATGCCCCGCCCCTCTCCACCGGCGAGAATGTGGGGGTACGCGGTACACGGGCCGCGGACGGAGAGGGACGAACCATCATGAATGCCACGAAGATACGCGCGTCGGTCCGGGCCGGATTTCGCGGCCTCGGCCTTTCGCTCGGCACGATCGCCGTCTCGGTCACCCTCTTCACCCTCACCCTCCTCTCGATCGTCTTCATCGGGCTCGGCATCGGCGTCTTCACCACGCCGCACGTGCTGGAGGCGGTCCGCAAGTGGGCGAACCACCGGCGGCTGCTGGCGGGCACCTGGTCGGACGTACGGATCGCGATCCCGTACCGGCCGATGCCCGCCGACGCGCGCACCGGCGTGACCGGGGTCGTCGAGCGGACCACGCTGATGCTGAAGGACCCGGCGACCTGGCGGGACCTCCAGTGGCTGCTCGTCGACACGGTCGCCGGGTTCGCCACCGCGGTCTTCCCCGCACTGCTGCTCTGGTACCCGGTCGAGGGGGTCGTGATGGCGGCCGGTCTGTGGCAGGTGTTCCAGGACGACGCCTACTGGTACATGTTCATCCCGGTCACCGACCAGTTCACCGGGCTGCTGGCCGCCGCGCTCGGCATGGTGATCCTCGCCGTCGGTCTGCGCTACAACACCACGCTGTTCCAGGCCCACTTCCGGCTCTGCAAGTTCTTCCTCGCGCCGACGAAGGAGGCGACGCTCGCCCAGCGCGTGGAGAAGCTGACCGAGACCCGGCACGACGCCCTGGACACCTCTGCCGCCGAACTGCGCCGCATCGAGCGTGACCTGCACGACGGGGCGCAGGCCCGGCTGGTCGCCATGGGCATGAACCTGGGCACCATCGAGGCGCTCATCGAGAAGGACCCGGCGAAGGCGAAGGCGCTGATCGCCGCGGCCCGCGAGTCGTCCGCCGAGGCCCTCACCGAGCTGCGCGACCTGGTGCGCGGCATTCACCCGCCGGTGCTCGCGGAGCGTGGACTGGGCGATGCCGTAAGGGCGTTGGCTCTGCGGCTGCCCGTCGAGACGGAGGTCTCGGTGGACCTGCCCGCACGGTCCGACGCACCGGTGGAGTCGGCGGCGTACTTCGCGGTCAGCGAGGTGCTCACCAATGCGGTCAAGCACTCGGGCGCGGACCGCATCTGGGTCGACCTGCACCAGGCCGACGGCATGATCCGCGCCTCGGTCACCGACAACGGGCGGGGCGGGGCGAGGATCGGCGGCGGCTCGGGACTGAGCGGAGTCGAACGCCGACTCGGTACATTCGACGGTGTCCTGGCCGTCAGCAGTCCCGCGGGCGGTCCCACCATGGTGACCATGGAGATTCCTTGCGCGTCCTTCTAGCCGAAGACCTCTTCCTCCTCCGCGACGGCCTGGTCAGGATGCTCGAAGCGTTCGACTTCGAGGTCCTGGCCGCTGTCGAGACAGGGCCCGAACTGACCAAGGCATTCGCCGAGTTGGAGCCGGACGTCGCCGTCGTCGACGTCCGGCTTCCGCCGTCCCACACGGACGAGGGCCTGCAGTGCGCGCTGGCCGCCCGCCGGGCGAGACCGGGGCTGCCCATCCTCGTACTGTCGCAGCACGTCGAGCAGTTGTACGCGCGCGAGCTGCTCGCCGACGGCAACGGGGGCATCGGGTACCTCCTCAAGGACCGGGTGTTCGACGCCGAGCAGTTCGTCGACGCGGTGCGGCGGGTGGCGGGCGGCGGTACGGCGATGGACCCGCAGGTCATCCAGCAGCTGCTGTCGCGGCGGGCGCAGGACAAGCCGATAGGCCAGCTCACCCCGCGCGAGAAGGAGGTGATGGAGCTGATGGCTCAGGGCCGCTCCAACGCCGCCATCGCGGGCCAGCTGTTCGTCACGGAGCGGGCGGTGGCCAAGCACACCTCCAACATCTTCGGGAAGCTGGACCTGCCGGTGTCCGACGACGACAACCGGCGGGTCCTCGCGGTGCTGGCATACCTGGACCGTTGACGGACAGCGGACAGCGGACAACAGACAACAGACAACGGACGGCAGGCAGCGGACAGCCGGTGGCGGATAGGGGCGACAATCGGCCATCGCGTGCATAACCTGTGTCCGGCGTGACCTGTGCGTGACCTGTCCGGTAGGGGATTTCGGCGTGAGAGGGGCTGCCCGACGTGCGTGACCGGTGGATGTGGGGGCCCGTGGCGATGGCCGGCCTCCTGGCACTGTTGTCCCTGGCCACCGCGTGCGGCGGACCGGTGGCGTCCGCGCCCCGGCTGGATCCGGGGGTGTCGCCCACCCCGCAGCAGTCCGCCGCCGTGATCGACTACCCGCCGTTCATCGGGGTGCTGGTCGACGGCGACGAGCACTGGTGCACGGCGAGCGTCGTGGACAGCCCCAAGGGGAACGTCGTCGCCACCGCCGCCCACTGCGTGTACGAGGCGGAGGGCACGGCGCAGCGGACGATCTCGTTCGCCCCCGGGTTCGCCGGCCAGGGCAAGGGCAAGCAGCCGTACGGGGCGTGGCGCGTCCGCTCCGTACAGGTCGACGACCGGTGGCAGGAGCAGGAGGACGACCCGTACGACTTCGCCTTCCTGACGCTGGAGAGCGACGCCCAGGGCCGCGAGGTCCAGGAGGTCGTGGGCGCCGCGGGCCTGGACTGGGAGTCGGAGCCGCAGCGGCAGGTGACGGTGATCGGCTACCCGGAGCCCGACCACAACCCGGACAACCACCCGGTCACCTGCACCACCGACAGCAGGATCGACAAGGAGCTGCCCGGCATGCTGCAGATGCGGTGCGCGGGCTTCTGGAACGGGACCAGCGGCAGCCCCTGGCTCACCGACTACCGGGGCCCGGACAAGCCGGGCAGGCTCATCGGCGTGCTGAGCGGTGGCGACACCGACGCGGAGTCGACGGCCGCGCTTTTCGGGGCACCCGCGCGGGCCCTTTATCAGCGGGCGCTGAAATCGTGAGCGGGAATTCCGTGAATTGGTAGCTTGCTACGAAATCGTGGTGCTGGTGGGGGACGGCTGAACGCGGCGTTCCCCGCGTGCGTATGGGACTTCGCCCGGAAGAAAGCTCCGGAAGAAAGCGAAGGCCCTTCATGCAACACAAGCGTTCGAAATTGGCGAACAGGACGATCGCCGCCAGTGCCGCACTGATTCTCGGCGGCGGCACCATGGTCGCCCTGAACGTGCACGCCTCGGCCAACGAGGATCCGCCCGCCCGGACAGCTCTGCCGTCAGGACCGCGCATGGCGACCATCGGCTGTCCCGATGCCGCGGGTGCGCTCCCCGAGGTGCCGGAGGGGGCGCGGCAGGAGGTCGACCGGGAGCTGGCGGCGATGGACAGCCAGATCACCGAGGCGTACCGGAAGTTCGCGGAGGCGCGGGGCGGTCCCCAGGACCAGGAATCCGTGCTCGGGCCGCTGAAGGACGAGCGGACCGCTTCCCTCGGCCGGATCGGCGATGCCGTGGAACGGCAGCCGGAGGCCGACCGCCCGCAGGGACTCGAAACGCTGGCACCGTGCACGCTGCGGGCGGCTGAGCAGCAGGCCACGGGCCCGGACGGCAAACGGGGCAGCGGTCCGCAGGACGGCGGCTCGAACGGCAACGGCGGCCAGCAGGGCGAGGGCCCCGACGGAGAGCAGAACGGCCAGCAGACAGGCGAGCAGAACGGCGAGCAGCCAGGCGGCCAGCAGGGCAACGGGCCCGCCGCTTCCGACTTCACCGACATCCGTTCCGTACGCCCCAACGTCCCGCGCGTGCAGAACCGCCGCACCGCCTCGCGCGGCACCTTCACCACCGCCTGCGGCCGGAACGAGAACGGCAAATTCAATCCCGACAACGTCATCGTCGCGCCCGGCGTGAGCAATGGCGCACACCATATGCACGACTACGTGGGAAATCAGGCCACCGATGCATTCGCGACGGACGGCACACTCGCCGCCGGTGCGACCAGCTGCCGCAATCAGGGCGACAGGTCCACGTACTACTGGCCCGTGCTGCGGCTGCAGAACGGAAAGGACGAGGAAGACGCAGGTGCGGACGGCGGCGGAAAGGACGGGAATACGGGTGAGATCCAGACCCCGTCCCAGGTCACCCTCGATTTCGTCGGGAATCCGACCGGCCGGGTCACCGCGATGCCGCGCTTCCTGCGGATCATCACGGGCGACGCGAAGGCGTTCACCAACGGCGACGCGAACGCCAACGCGTCATGGAGCTGCACCGGGTTCGAGAACCGGCAGCTGAAGAACAAGTACCCGATCTGCCCGCGCGGCAGCCGGGTCGTGCGCACCTTCAAGTTCCAGAGCTGCTGGGACGGCAAGAACGCCGACAGCGCCAACCACCGCACCCATGTCGCGTTCGCCCGGTCCAACGGTGCGTGCGGGCTCGGCTTCCGGCCGATTCCGCAGCTCGTGCAGCGCATCGTGTACGCGGTGCCGCCGGGTCCCGGGTTCGCGGTCGACTCGTTCCCGGAGCAGCTGCACAAGCCGGAGACCGACCACGGCGACTTCATCAACGTCTTCGAGGAGAAGCTGATGCGGCGGGTGGTGGACTGCATCAACGACGGCAGGCGCTGCCAGTAGTACAGCCGTCTGCCGACGCCCCCCGAACCTGCGCGGTCAGCTCCCGTGATGACCCGCCGTGTGCCCTTCCCCGCTCCCCGAGTGGCGCACGCCGGTCGTCACCGTCCCCCCGAGCCGGCCGCGCAGCGCCGTGACCACCGCCTCGTCCCCGGCCGCGACCCACTTGCGGCCGACGAGGTAGCTGCCGCCGTAGTCGTCCGCCGCGTCGAGCCACTCCTGCCGCCCCCGGTCGGTGGCGAACGTCGCGAGGACGTAACGCCCGCTGTCGATACGGCAGTCGGCCTGCCTGATCTCGGCCGCTTCGGTTCCGATGTCGGGTACGCAGCCCGCCTTCGCCGCCAGTTCCTCCAGGGTTCCGGCCGCCTCTCGCGGTTCTGCCGGCGGCCCTGCGCAGCCCGCCACCAGAACCAGAGCAACCAGAACACCCGCCACTCGCTCGCGCATCCGCCCATCGTGGCGCCCCGCCCTTCCCGGCCGGGCCGGAATCGCCATATCTGACACGCCCGTTACGCTCCATGCGCGATCATGCCCCCATGCACTTCCCGGACCTTCCCGCGCTCGCCCCCGCCTACGTCGGCGGCGTGCAGCTGGGCGCCCTGGCCGCCCACCGTCATCTGCCCGATGCCGATCGCCAGGACTTCCTGCGCGGCTGCTCCACCAATGTCGACCAGCTCGCGGCGGGCCGCTGGGACACCCTCCTGACCAGCGCGCTCGTGGTGGAGGAGCCGATGCCGCTGCCCTACGCGCTGCTGCTCCTCGCCGTACTCGGATACGCCGAGTACGCGTACGGCGCCTGGTGGGCGGCCGGGGTCTTCCTGCTCGGGCACAGCGCCGCTTCGGTCCTCGTGTACGGCGGGCTGCGCGCCACCGGTGCCGACGCGGCGACCCGCTCCGCCGTGGACGTCGGCACCAGCTACGGCTTCAACGCGGTGCTCGGCGCGCTCACCGCCGCCGTGCCGCGCGGCCCGCTGCGGTTCGCCGCGCGGGCGGGGCTGCTGGCGCTCGGGGCCAGGCCACTGCTCAACCGCGACCGGCCGACCTTCACCGACGTGGGGCACTTCGCCGCGCTCGCCCTCGGCATCGGGCTCGGTGCCGGGCTGGGGCCAGGACGCGCCCGTGGCCTGCGCCCCACGCTGCCCCGGCCCCGCCGGGCCGCCTGACAGCGGGCCACGTACGGTGGCGGGGAAACCCCTCACCAGCAGCAGGAGTCCCGCCGCCATGACCGCACTCGCGTCGACCACCGTCGCCAATCTCCGCGACCTCGGCGGCCTCCCGCTGTCCGGCGGGCGCACCGTCCGCCCCGGCCTCCTCCTGCGGGCCGGGCAGCTGGACCGGATGGACCCGGCCGCCGATCCGGTCCTGGCCGGCCTGGGGATACGTACGATCGTGGACTTCCGCAGCGAGGCCGAGCGGGCCGACCACCCGGACCGGGTGCCGGCCGGGGCCCGCCTGCTCGTCGCGGACGCGCTCGCCGACACGATCCGCTCCGCCGTCGCGCACGGCGACCCCGACGACAAGCCGGCCGCCGCCCAGCTCAAGAACATCATGTCCGACCCGGAACTGGCCGAGGAGCACCTGGGCGGCGGCCGGGCCCGGGCCCTGTTCGCGGAGACCTACCGCGCGCTGGTGTCGTCCGGTTCGGCGGTCGCCGCGTACCGCAGCTTCCTGACCGAGCTGGCGGCGCCGGACGCCGGCCCGCTGCTCTTCCACTGCACGGCGGGCAAGGACCGCACCGGGTGGGCGGCGACGATCGTACTGACCCTGCTGGGGGCGGACGCGGAGACCGTCGAGAGCGAGTACCTGGCGGTCAATCCGGCGGTACGGGCCGCCTTCGAGCCGCTCATCGAGGGCTTCGTCGCGAAGGGCGGCGACCCGGAGATCGCGCAGGCCGTCATCGGTGTCGTACCGGAGTACCTGGAGACGGCACTGGCCGAGGTGCGCGAGAAGTTCGGCTCGATGGAGGCGTACGTCCGGGACGGCCTCGGCATCCCCGACGAGTCGGTGGCGCGCATCCGCGCACGTCTCACACAGGCCTGAGCAGCGGCTTCTCCCGGGTCGGCGGCTTCTCGGTTCAGCGGCTCCTCCCGGGCCGGCGGCTCCTCTCAGTTCAGCGGTTCCTCCCGGGTCAGCGCCTTCTCCAGCAGGGTCACCGCGTAGGAGGGGGCCCCGCCGGGGGCCTCCTTCGCCGCGTTCTCACCGGCGACCCGATAGCCCGCCGCCTCGTAGTACGTACGCAGCCGGGGGTTGTGGGACACGCAGTCCAGCCGGGCGAGCCCTCGGCCCGACTCCGCGATGCGGGTCTCGGCGGCGGCCAACATCGCCCGGCCGAGCCCTGCCGGGGCGCTCGTACGGTCGGTCATCAGCCGGTGGACGTAGCCCGCGACCGGCGGCTGCACGCCCCAGGCCCCCTCGTCCTCCCACCAGAGTTCGTACGCACCCACCGCACGCCCCTGAAGCTCCGCCAGCCACACCTCCCCCTCGCGCATCCGCCGTGCGAAGTGGGCGGCGTCCTTCTGGCCGGGCTTCCACTGGTCGATCCCGAGCTGCTGCATCCAGCGCGCCGCTCCGTCGTGAAGACGCACGAGATCCGTGAGGTCCGTGGTGTCGGCGGGGCGGAAGGTGAGCGATGCGGTCGTGTCGATCATGCGGAGTACGGTAACCGCCGCGTGAGCGAGCCCCGCAGAGGGCACCCGACCCCCATGGAACGCACCGACGCGCGCTCGGACCGATCGGACCGCACGGAAGCGGAAGCGGGACGGGGTACGGAGCCACGGCCCGCCCCCGCCCGGCCGCCGCGTCGCCGCGTCCCCCTCTGGGTGAAGATCCCCGGCGTGCTGCTGGCCCTGGCCGCCGTCCTCCTGCTCGGCACCCGGCTGTTCCTGATCCCCGGCCTCGGCGGCCTCTTCGGGACCGAGACCAAGGACCGCACCGGACCCGCCGTCCTCAAGTCCCTTCAGGACATGAGCAGTTACGAGGCAGCGGTGGGGAACTTCCAGGTGGTGGTGGACCTGGAGAAGGACGCCAGGTTCCTGCCCGACGCACTCCGCGGCACCCGCACCCTGTACGTCGGCGCGGGCACCGTCGGCGGATCCGTGGCGCTGGGCGGGCTCGGCAAGGGCGACGTGACGGTCGACGAGGGCCGCACCGCCGCCACCGTCCGCCTCCCGCACGCCACGCTCGGCAAGCCCGCGCTGGACGCGGACCGTTCGTACGCCGTGTCCAAGCAGCGTGGCCTCCTCGACCGGCTCGGCGACTTCTTCTCCGACAACCCGAACGACGAGCGGGCCGTCCACCAGCTCGCCGCGCAGCGCATCGGCGAGGCGGCGAAGGACAGCGGGCTGACCGCCCGCGCCGAGAAGAACACCACGAGCATGCTCCAGGGCCTGCTGCGCTCACTGGGCTTCAAGGACGTCACCGTCACATACAAGTAGCCGCCGCGGCAGGGGCGTTACTCGGAAGGCCCGCGCGGCTCCGGCACCAGCGGCAGCGTCGGCGCCAGCAGCGTGATCCGGTCGACCAGTTCACCGAAGGGCCCGTCCGCGGGCTCGTCGGCCAGTATCCGCAGCACGATCTCCGCCATCTGAGCGTCGTACGCCGCGCTCACCGCCATCAGGGCCGCGAAGTCGTGGACGAGCTGCAACTCCAGTTCGCCGCGGGGGATTTCGCGCCCGTCGAGCCAGATCAGTGCCGTCGACTCGGCGAGCGAGACCCACGAGCGGACGACGAGCGCGAGCCGGGCGGGCGGCTCGCCGATGCCGAGGTGGTCGAGGATCTGCTCGTACGCGGCCTGGCGCACCTCGTCGATCATCGCGTTGGTCGTGGAGGAGCCGACGGCGGGGCCGCCGCGCATCAGGGCGAAGAAGCCGGGGCCGTGTTCGTCGACGAAGCCGAAGAAGCGGCCCATCACCCGCAGCAGGCGCCCGCCGAGCGGGCCCTCGTGGGGCTCCTGGAAGCGGGCGGCGAGCTCGTCGGCGGCCCGTCGCAGCGCCGCTTCGTACAGGCTCTGTTTGCCGGGGAAGTAGTGGTAGACGAGCGGCCTGGAGATGCCCGCGGCGGCGGCTATCTCGTCGATGGAGACTTCGTCGGGAGAGCGATGGCTGAACAACTCCAGCGCCACACCGATCAGTTGCTGCCTGCGCTCTTCGACGCCCATCCTGCGGCGCACCCCGGTCGTCATCGCACCAGCCTAACCGGCGGTCCCGGGTTGAGGGAGACCCGGGGGCCGGTGCGGATCTTCCCCGGCCCCCGCCCCTACCTCTGCCTAAAGGTCCAGGACCAGGCGTTCTCCCTCGGCCCTGGAGACGCAGATGAGCAGCGAGTCGCCCCGCTCGGAGTCGGTCAGCAGCTCGTCGCGGTGGTCGATCCCGCCCTCGATCACCCGCTGCTGGCAGGTACCGCAAAAGCCCTGCTCACAGGAGTACGAGACGTTCGGCACGAGGGGTTTCACGGCGGCCAGGATCGAGGATCCCGCGGGCACGGTGACGGTTGTGCCGGTGCGTCGCAGTTCCACCTCGAAGGTGCCGGAGCCACCGGCTTGCGCCCCCGGCGCGAACCTCTCGACGTGCAACGAGCAGTGTTCCGGAAGCGATCCCTCCACCGCCCCCAGAAGCCCCTCGGGACCGCAGCAGTAGACGGCCGTCCCCTCCGGGGCCCCCGCCAACAGCCCTGCCAGGTCCGGGAGTCCGTCCTCGTCCTGGGCGACGACGGTGACCCGCTCGGGCCCGCCGAGCTTCTCGACCTCCTCCAGGAACGGCATCGTCGCCCGGCTGCGGCCCCCGTACAGCAGCTTCCATTCCGCACCCGCCGCCTGTGCGGCACGCAGCATGGGCAGTACGGGCGTGATGCCGATGCCTCCCGCGACGAAGACGTACGAAGGGGACTCGACCAGGGCGAAGCGGTTGCGCGGCCCCCTGACCTCGATCTCGGAGCCCTCGTGGAGCTGCTCGTGCACCTCGCGCGAGCCGCCCCGGCCGCCCTGCTCCTCGGTGATGACGCGGGTGGCGACGGTGTAGGAGGCGCGGTCGGCGGGGTCGCCGCACAGCGAGTACTGGCGGACCAGGCCCGACGGAAGGACCAGGTCCAGGTGCGCGCCCGGCTCCCAGCCGGGCAGGTCGCCCGCGTCCATGGCCTCCAGGTGCAGCTGCACCACGCCTTCGGCGGGTTCGCTCCGCCCGCTGACCAGGACGCGGGTGGAGCCGGGGCGCCTCCGCCGCCCCGACACGGGCTCCTCCAGTGCGGGCATCGGCCACAGCGGCGAGCGGCCGATGCGGGTGCGCAGGGCTCGCCGGGTGACGACGGCGGTCGCGGCGACGGAGACGGCGATCAGATACGTACGGGCGCGGGGCATGGGTTCAGGAACCTCCTTCAGGTGCGGGCCTCGGCGGCGCGCGCGGCGGGGGAATGGGCGAGGTAGGCGACGGCCTGGGCGGTGCTGCCCTCCTGGGAGGGGTGGTAGCCGCGGCTCAGATAGCGGGGTACGGACTTCAGCATGGCGCCGGGCGTGGGCAGCAGCCCCTGGCGCCCGCCGTCCACGAGGCCCTTCAGGGTGGCTCCGCCGACGCCGCCCGGGGTGGGGTCGTTGGCCATGAAGAAGCGGGCGCCGCGCTGCCAGAGGAAGACGAGCGCGGTGAAGGCGGTCGCCCAGGTGCGGGCCCTGCGCCGGTAGCTGCCGTCGACGTGCTGGAACAACTCGAAGGCCACCGAGCGGTGTTCGACCTCCTCGGCGCCGTGCCAGCGCAGCAGGTCGAGCATGGTCGGGTCGGCGCCGCGCCGGTCGAGCTCGTCGGCGTTGAGGACCCAGTCGCCGAGGAAGGCGGTGTAGTGCTCGATGGCCGCGATGATCGCGATGCGTTCCAGCAGCCACCACCGGCGGGGCCTGCCGGGTGGCAGCGTGCGGTCGCCGAGGAGCTTCTCGAAGAGCCAGTCGACCTGCGCGGTGTAGGGGGTGGGGTCGAGGCCCTGGGCCTTGAGGTGCGGCAGGACGTCGTCGTGAGCCTGCGAGTGCATCGCCTCCTGCCCGATGAACCCGATGACGTCCTCGCGGAGCCTGTCGTCGGTGATCAGTGGCAGTGCCTGCTTGTAGACGTGCACGAACCAGCGCTCCCCGGCCGGGAGCAGCAGGTGCAGGACGTTGATGGTGTGCGTGGCGAAGGGCTGGCCGGGGAGCCAGTGGAGCGGGGTGTCCGCCCAGTCGAAGGACACCCGGCGGGCCTTGAGCGGCGTCCGCTCCGACGCCACCGGGACCGGCCCCTGCTGCGTATTAGACATGGCGTCAATGTACTGACGGGTACGACCTTGGCAACAGGTCTGTGCAGCCAGAACTTTGCCGACAGGTGTGTGGCGCCAGGACCTCCCGGCTCGGGGACTACCGGAGCGAGTTCACCTTCGTCCCGTCCGCCAGCTTCCCGGTGAGGGACGCCTGGGCGCCCTCCTTGGCGGGTACGGCGAGGACGTTGCCGTCCGCGGAGCCCCGCACTCCCCCGCTCACGGACAGCGAGGCGAACCTGTCGTTCCCGGCGGCGAGGAGGTACCACTTCCCGGCCTTCGACTTCCACACCACACCGGCCAGCGCCTCGGGGCCCTTCGCCCCGCACGCCGCCGTGTTCTCGGCCCGCGCGACGATCGCGCCCGGTGCGCCGCGGCCCGTGCCGGGCTGCTGGAACTGGGCGAACACCCGGTTGCCGGGACCCTGCCAGGTCTCGGCGCGGGTGCACAGCCAGCGCGCGGTGCCGTTCGACTCGGGCAGGGCCTGGCCGGCGTACGACCAGGAGTTGACGTTGCGCACGCCGTGCGAGCGCAGCGTGGGGAGCAGGCAGGCGGTGTGCGCCCAACCGGCCCTGTCGGATGCCGACTTGAGGTCGCCGGGGGCCGCGCCAGGACCTGCGGTGAGCCGGGCCGGGACGAGTTCGCCGAGGTCGGTGAGGGTGCGGGTGCCGGAGCTGTCCCGTACCTCCACGGCTTCCCAGGTGCGGCAGTCGCGGGCCATCGAGGAGGCGGTGACCGGGGCGGTGACGCCGTCGGCGGTGCGGGCGAGGGCGCGGGGTGCGGCGGCCGGGTCGAGGAGGTCGCGCACGGATACCTGGTCGGCCCAGGGGGCGGTGAGGTAGCGGACCTGGGTGGCGGTGCGGGCGACGACGACCGCGTTCGCGGTGGCTTCGGAGGCGCCGTCGACGCGGGCGAAGTCCAGGGCGGTGCGGGTCCCGTCGCCGCCGTCGGCGGGTTCCGCGTACCGGACCAGGCGCAGGCCGTCGTACAGCAGGACGACCCTGGCCCCGTCCAGCATGCCCGCGTACAGCAGCTGCGGCGGTCCCATCGCGGGGCCCGTGGGAGTGCCGGGGGTGGCGGAGACATGGGCGGCGGCGCCGGGGGCCGCCCACTCGCCGAGGGCGCGGCGCAGGAGTTCGGTGTCACCGGCGAGGGCGCCGCGGGCGGGCCAGGCGGAGAAGTCGGTGCGGTCCGCGCCCTTCCAGGCGGCGGGCTCGACACGGGTCAACTGACTCGGATCCAGAGCCAGTTCGCCTGCGGGGTTGCGCGGGCCCGGCTCGCTCCCGCCCGTCGCGGCGAGCAGCACCCCGCACACCACGAGGGCGGCGAGCGCGGCAAGCCCGGCCCGGGTGTGCTGGCGGCGGCGCATCAGGTCGGTGGGACGCGCCTGCAGCGAGCACGGGTCGAACTCGGCCGATTCGAGGAGCGTGGACGGCTCGACGGTGTCCGCCTCGGCCAGCGCGGCGTCCGGCGCCGCGACTCCGGCGGCGGCCAGCACGTCTCGTACCGCAGCGTCGTCCAGCCGTTCAAGGCTCCGTAGTACGTACGCGGCGCGGCCCGCACCGCTCAGGGCGGCGAGCCGCTGGTCCAGGGCGAGTTCGTCGGCGCCGCCGGACTTGGGGAACAGCCGCAGCCCCCACACCTGCGGCAGCAGCGGCGGCAGCTGGGCGCGCTTGGGCCAGGCCTTGCGCGTCGGCGGCAGCTCGGCCGCGAGGGCCTGGCGCAGCACCTGCTGCCGTACGAAGGCGTGGCCGCTTTCGCGCGCGGAGGGCCCGTCGGGGCGGGGCTGCTCCTCGGGGCCGCGCGGCACCGGGATTCCCGCCGCGGTGTGCGAGGCCTGCGGGGTCCGCCCGGTCCTGCCGCGCGGCAGGGCGCGCTGCGCGAGGGAGTGCGCGGTCAGGACGCGCCGGTTGCGGCCGAGGTGCGGGGGCAGCACGAGGTAGGCGAGACGGACGAGCCGCGGATAGTGCTCGACGAGCGCGGCCTCGGCCTGCTCGACGCCCACCGTGACCGTGGGGTCGGCGGCGGGCGGGGCCTTGTCCGTGACGGTGGCGTCGGTGGGCTTGCGGGGGCGGCTGATGACATCCTGTGGGCGTCGCACATTACGCAGAACGAGCGATTCATCCGATGGTCACCCATGAGTTTGGCCGAGCAGTTCGCGGGTGCGGGCCGAACGGCTGCCGGGCGACTGTGAGCGACTGCGGGGCGGCTGCCGGGCGACTGCGAGGCGGCTGCGAGCGGCTGCGAGGCCGCTGCCGGGCGGCTGCGAGGCCGCTGTGAGGTCAGGGAGGCGACCCCAGGAGCACCAGGGCAAGGGTGGCCTCCTGGTCGGCGGTGGCTCCTTGCGCGTAGGCGCGTTCGTAGGCGGCGCTGCCGATCGCGGTGCGGGCCCGGAGTTCGCACTGCTCGCGGATCGGGGCCAGTTCGGGGGTGCCGCGCTGGGGGTGGCCGACCTGGCCCCAGTAGGTGTGGCCGGCGCCGTAGACGCGGGCGGCCTGTTCGCCGTGGCCCTGGGCGGCGAGCGCGGCGGCGAGCAGATCGAGGCCGAGCGCGATGCCGAAGCTGTCGCCCAGCCGGTACTTGGCGTCGACCATCGCGCGCGCGAAGGCCGCCGCCTCGCCTGCGCGGCCCTGGAGGAGCGCGATGAGGGAGAGCTGGTAGTCGGCGTAGGCGCGGGTCCACCACTCGCCCTGTTCGGCGCAGATCCGGCGGAGCTCGGTGGCCCCGGCCTCCGCCTCCGCGAGCTGTCCCATCCCGGTGAGGGCGAAGACCCGTACGAGACGGCAGCGCAGCTGGGACGGTGAGGAGAAGGGTTCGCCGGGGTGGGCGGCGAGGCAGCGGTGGGCGACCGTGTGGGCGGCGCGGGGGCGGCCCATCATGAGGTACGTGATGCCCAGGAGGTAGGCCGCCGCCAGCATGTCCTCGGGGTCACCTGCCCGCCAGGCGGCGACCGCGCACCGTTCGCCGAGCAGACGGGCGGCTTCGTGGTCGCCCTGGATCATGGTGGTGACGCCCAGCGCCCACAGGGCGCGGAAGCGGTGCGGGTCCGGGGCGCCGTCCGACTCCGGGCCGTGTCCTTCCAGAGCCCGGGTCAGGTAGGTGCGGGCCTCGTGCAGGTGGCCGCAGCAGGCCCAGGTGAAACCGACCCGGCCGGCCATTTCGAGGGCCGCCCCCGGGTCGTTCTCCAGGAGGTGGTCCAGAGCGGCGCACAGGTCGGCGTGCGCGGCGCCGATCCGCCGGTACCAGGTGGTCTGCTGCGCCCCGAGCCAGCCCTCGTCGGCGCGGCGGACCAGGTCGGCGTAGTACGCGGCGTGCCGGCCGGCCGGCAGGACCCTCTCCCCCGGGTCCTTCGGTTCGGCAAGCTCGCCGAGTTCGCCGAGCCACATCGCGCCGTACTCGCGCAGGGTGTTGAGCATCCGGTACGTGCCGTCGGCCTGCCGCCGCACGACGGAGTTGCGGGCCAGCCCGTGCAGGGCACGGGCCACGCCGTCGCCGTCGAGGGGTCCGCCGGCACAGATCTCGCGGGCCTCGGCCTCCGCGAAACCGCCCCGGAAGACGGAGAGGCGGGCCCACAGGAGGCGCTCCGGCGGGGTGCAGAGTTCATGGCTCCAGCCGATGGCGGTACGCAGGGCGCGGTGGCGCTGCGGCCAGATGCCGTCCTGTTCGAGGACGTCGAGCCGGGCACAGTCACGGGCGGTCAGCCGGTCGGCGACGTCCTGCACGGTCCGCGCCGCCCCTTGGCCGTCGTCCCCCAGCTGCGCGCAGGCCAGTTCCAGGGCGAGCGGGATGCCTTCGAGGTGGGCGCAGACCGCAGCGACGGCCTCGTCCGTGGCCGGGTCGTCGAAGTCGAGCCCGGGGAGGGCCTGGTGCGCCCGGTCGCGGAAGAGCACCACCGCACCGTCGGCCCCGTCCAGGGGCAGTGGGGGTACGTCGATCAGGACCTCGCCGCGTGGCCCGAGGGGCTGACGGCTGGTGGCCAGAACCGTCAGCCCCGGGCCGGTGGTGAGGAGTTCGCCGACGAGGTGGGCGGTGGGCTCGGTGAATCGTTCGCAGGAGTCGAGGACGACGAGCAGCCGCTTGCCCTGGAGCCACTCGCAGAGGGCTTCGGCGGGCATGCGCAGGGTGTGGTCGGCGAGGTCGACGGCGTCGGAGACCGCCGCGACGAGCAGCGCCTCGTCGCGCAGCGGCGCGAGATCCACCCACCACACGCCGTCGGGGTGAAGGGCGGCCTCCTGCGCGGCCTGCGCGGCACGCAGGGCGAGGCGGGTCTTGCCGACGCCGCCGGGGCCGGTGAGGGTGACGAGGCGGTGCATGCCGAGGGCGTGGGCGACGCGGGCCAGGTCGGCGCGACGGCCCACGAAGCTCGTGGTCTCCTCGGGGAGGTTTCCCAACACGGGGCCATTCTGGACCACTTGGGGGCGGGCATCTCCAGCCCGTCCGGCGTTCGGGGACGCGCGGCGGGGCCGGGCACGGGGCGCAGCCCCGCACACCGGCCCCACCGGCGCGAGCCGTGGCCCGTTCCACCGCGCGGCGGGCGCCCCTCAGCGCGTGCTGAAGACCGCCACCGTGCGGGCCGGCACGGTGAAGGTGCCCGAACCCGCCTCGTAGGACGACTGCTTCACCGTCGCGTCCGCGCCCCCGGCCTGCACCGGGTGCAGCCCGTAGGCCGCCCCCGCCGCCCCCGGGACCACCTGCTTCTGGATGTCCGGGGTCGCGTTGAAGACCACCATCAGCTTCCCGAGCCGCATGGTGACGACCCCAGGTGTCTCTCCCTTCCCGGAGAGCGGGAAGGAGAGGGCGCCCTGGACCCGCTCCGCCGTCGCCAGGCTGAAGTCCGGCTCCGTCGTGCGGATCCTCAGCAGGTCCTGATGGGCCGCCGAGGTGCCCTCGATCTCCGCACATCCCACCTTCAGCTCAGGGGAGGAGAGCAGCGGTTTGCCGAAGGCCCACTTCGACCGGTTGTCCGCCGCCATCGGCAACCCGCGCCCGAACCCGTTGCCGTCCCGGCAGTCCCAGTGGATCGCGTTGAACCAGTCCCCGCTGTCGTAGGAGTTCCGGTCCAGCGACTTGGACCGCAGCAGGTCGGTGCCCGCCTGGGACAGCGCCGGTCCCTGCGAGAGCGTCGCCGTAGCCATGGAGAGCACCTGCATCCGCGCCCGGTCTCCCGCAGCCGTCCTCGCCGGGAGCTTGAAGGCGAGTGCGTCGTACAGCGACTCGTTGTCGTGCGCGTCCGCGTACGCGAGCGCGTCACCGGGCGCCGCCGCGTACCCCGCAGGAGCCCCGTTGTAGTCGACCTCCGAGCCCTTGACCGTACGGCCGCCGCTGTCCGTGAAGGAGTAGTCGGCCAGGTTCCCGGTCAGGCCGACCTTCAGCAGGTCCTGGTAGTGCAGCAACCGGGCCCGCTGCTCCGCCGGGGTCCCGTTCGCCTTCGATGAGTTGGGGTCGGTGAACAGTCCGCTGCCGAATCCCTGGACACCCGGGTCCTCGTCGAAGGGCCCGCCGCCGCGCACCGCGTCCCGCGCCCGGTCGGAGAAGGTGGCGATGCCCGTTCCCGCCATGTTCTTCTGGGTGGCCTGCTCGAAGCGGGCGTCGTCGGCGATCTCGCCGAAGTTCCAGCCCTCCCCGTACAGCACGATGCTCTTCCCGTCGACGCCGTCCTTCGCCACGGTCAGCGCGTCCAGCGCCTTGCGCACCGCGAGGATGTTGGCCTTGGGGTGGTGGCCCATCAGGTCGAAGCGGAAGCCGTCGACCTTGTACTCCTTCGCCCAGGTGACCAGCGAATCCACCACCAGCTTGCCCATCATGGCGTTCTCGGGCGCGGTGTTGGCGCAGCACGTCGACGTGGCGACGGAGCCGTCCGCCATCAGCCGCTGGTAGTAGCCGGGCACGATCCGGTCGAGCACCGACTTGTCGGACTGGCCGGAGGCGACGGTGTGGTTGTAGACGACGTCCATGACGGTGCGCAGTCCGGCGCCGTTGAGGGACTGCACCATCTGCCGGAATTCAACGGTCCGCCTGGTGCCCTCGGGGTCGCTCGCGTAGGAGCCCTCGGGGACGGTGTAGTGCAGCGGGTCGTACCCCCAGTTGTACGCGTCCTTCCCGGCGGCCTTCCCCACGCACGCCTGCTGCTCCTGCGAGTCCGGCGCGTACGACGCCAGGTCGCAGGCGGGCGTGGCCTGTTCGGACTTCTTCTCCGGGATCGTGCCGATGTCGAAGACCGGCAGGAGGTGGACGTACGAGGTCCCGGACCCGGCGAGTTTCCTCAGGTGCTGCGCGCCCTTCGATGCGCGTTCGGTGAAGGCCAGGTACTGGCCCGGGTACTTCGAGGTCCTGTCCTCGACCGAGAAGTCCCTGACATGCAGCTCCTGGATCTGCGCGTCGCGCAGCGGGGTCGCCGCGGGCTTCTTGAGCGCGCTCCACCCCTTGGGGGCGAGCGACGGGTCGGTCAGGTCCACGACCAGGCTGCGGGCGGAGTCGGTGGTGAGGGCGGTCGAGTACGGGTCGGTGACCTGGTTCGTCACGACCTTCTGGACGCTCGGCGCCCACACCTTGACCTCGTACCGGTACGGCTTGCCCGTCCAGCCGCGGTCCCCGGTCGCCGACCAGACGCCGCTGCGGTCGTCGCGCCGCATGGGGAGCTTCCTCCCGTCCAGGTCGAGGACGACCTCCTGCGCGGTCGGCGCCCAGAGCGACAGCGTCGGCGTGCCGTCCCGGAAGACGGGACCGAGCGAGGCCTTGGTGGCCTCGGCGCCGTACGTGGCGTCGAGGACGCCGGGAAGCTGGACCCCGGTGGACGCCAACAGGGCGCCGTTCGCGGCCCGTTGAGTGGCGATGACCTGCCCGCGCAGCGCTTCGTCGACGCGGTCGCGGTCGCGTGCGTCCACCGTGAACGCCGGATGGTCCTTGAGGTGCGGGTACTTGGCCTTCTGGGCGTCGCTCAGCGTGCCCGGTTCGAGCCGCAGCCAGCGGCCCTCGTCGTTCAGCGCGCCGTCGACGACCTTGATGCCGCCGTCGCGCGCGTACACGAGCTGCCGGCTGACGGCCCCGGCCGCCCCGGCCTTCCACACCACCGTGTCCCGGTCGATCCACTGCGCCTCGGCCTTGGTGAGGTCGAGCGAGCCCGCACCCGCGGCCTGCGGCAGCACGTACTTGGGCTCCCCGGCCAGCGCCCACACCTCGTGGCCGTACGTGGCCAGGTCCAGGGACTGGTCGGTGGGCAGGTCCTTCTCGTCACCCTTGTGCAGGATGTAGCTGAGCGAGGTGGCCCCTGCGGCGAGCGGGACCTCGTACGTCACTCCGTACGCGTCCTTCCTCACCGGCCGGAGCGGCCTGGCCCAGTCGGTCGGGTCCTTCGCGCCGGTCCAGACGTGCAGGCCCCAGCCGTCGTAGTCGCCGTCGGCGCGCTGGAGGTGGAGGACCGCCTTGGTCTTGTCCTGCGGCGGATACGTCCCCTCGGGCGCCTTGGTGAGCTGGCCCTCCTTGCCCTGCTCGACCCAGACCTCACCGGTCGCGGCGAGGTCGACGGTGCGGCTGGGGCCGTCGGCCGCGCCGTTCTTCTCGACGGTGTACGGGAAGGAGGTCGCGCCCTCTGCGAGCTTCACCCACGCGAAGGCGCCGTAGGCGTCGCGCCCGCTGAACACACCGCTCCCGGCAGGTGACTTGAGCTGCCAGCCGTCGTAGTCGCCGTCGGCCCGCCTGTAGTGCACGACCGCGTAGGTGCGGTCCCCGGCCCGCGGCTTCTCGGGCGGCGGGGTGCGCCCCGCCGTCGTCGCGGCGAGGGCACTGGCCGTGCGTCCGGCACTGTCCACCACAACTGCCTTGTACCGCAGCGCGGTTGTGGCATGCGTTTTCGGGTCGAGGTGCTGGGTGACCTTGTACGGGGCGTGGTCGGCGGAGCCCAGCGTGCGCCACGGGCCGTTGCCGACCTGGGCGGCGAAGACGACCCGGTTGAGCTGCCCGCCGGTCGGGGCGGCCTCGATCTCGACGGTGCCGGTGGCTCCGGCGGCCGGGGCCTTCAGGGTGAGGGCCGGCTTGGCGGCCGGGGCCGGGAGGGGCTGCTCCGCCCGGAGCACGAGGGCGGCCAGGGCGGGGACGGTGACCTTGATCTTCCGGTCGGCCCCGCTGCGTACCGCGTCCGACGTTCCGTACAGCGCACGGAAGTTCGTGCCCGCTGCCGAACCGGTCGGGACGTCGACGGTCTTCGGCTCGGCGGCGTTGTTGGTGGCCACCACGTACTCGGTCCTGCGCTTGGCGTCCGTACTGTCCGTACGGGAGAAGGCGTAGACGGAGCCCTCCGCGTAACGCTCCTCCTGCACGCCGTCGCGCAGGGCGGGGTGCGCCTTCGTCAGCTTCGACAGCGCGGCGATCGAGCGGTAGACCGGGTGGGTGGTGTCGTAGGCGTCGCTCGCGTGGGTGCGGTCGGTGCCGAGCTGGTCGTCGTCGAGGTAGTCGGCGGTCTTCGAGGCGAAGAGGGTCTGGCGGGCGTCCTTGTCGCCGCCCGCGCCGGTGAAGCCCTGCTCGTCGCCGTAGTAGACGACGGGGTTGCCGCGTCCGAGGAACATCAGCTCATGGGCGAGGCGGGCCCGTTGGACGAGCTCGGCGTCGCCCGCCTCGGGGTTGTCCTGCTTGAGGAAGGTGCCGATGCGGCCCATGTCGTGGTTGCCGGTGAAGGTCACCTGCTCGTACGCGTTGGCCTTGTCGGTGGTGTAGCGGTAGTCGGCGCCGTACGCCTTGGCGAGCCTGTCGGCGCCCGCGCCCTGGGAGGCGTACCCGCGCAGGGCGTCCTGGACGGGGAAGTCGAGGGTGGCGTCGAGGCGGCCCCGGGTGACGTACGGGGCGGTGGCGGCCGGGTTGGAGTCGTAGATCTCGCCGAACATGAAGAAGTCGTCACGGCCGCGCTTCTTCGCGTACGCGTCGAGGGCGGTCGCCCACCGGGTCCAGAAGTCCATGTCGACGTGTTTGACGGTGTCGATGCGGAAGCCGTCGATGTCGAAGTCGCGGACCCACTTCTCGTAGATCTTCGCCATGCCGTTCACGACCTCGGGACGCTCGGTCCACAGGTCGTCGAGGCCGCCGAAGTCGCCGTACTCGGCGCTCTCTCCTGCGAAGGTGGAGTCGCCGCGATTGTGGTACATCGTGGGGTCGTTGAGCCAGGACGGGGTCTTGCGCTCGCCCGCGCGCGGCCGGGGGGTGTACGGGAAGGAGTCGCCGTCGACCTTCGGGATCCCGACGCGGTCGTCGAAGGGGCGGCCGGACCTGTCGAGGTACGGGTACGCCCCCTTCGGCCGGTATCCGTACTTCTTCTCCGCGTGGTCGACGGTGTCGGCGGTGTGGTTGGTGATGACGTCGAAGAAGACCTTCATGCCCTTGGCGTGGGCCTTGTCGATGAGCTGCTCAAGGTCGGCATTGGTGCCGAAGTGGGGGTCGACCTGGGTGAAGTCGGTGATCCAGTAGCCGTGGTATCCGGCCGATGCGTCTTTTCCGGTCCCCTGCACGGGCTTGTTCTTGAAGATCGGGGCCATCCAGAGGGCGGTGGTGCCGAGGCCCTTGATGTAGTCGAGCCTGCTGGTCAGGCCCTTGAGGTCGCCGCCCTGGTAGAAGCCCTTGTCGGTGGGGTCGAAGCCGTGGTCGAGGCGGGAGCCGGTGAGGCCGCCCCGGTCGTTCTTCGCGTCCCCGTTGGCGAAGCGGTCCGGGAGGACGAAGTAGAACTGGTCGCGGGTGAGGTCGTGGCGGGCGGGGGCGGCGGCGAGCTCGGCGTCCGTAGGGGGCGGGGGCGGCTTCGGGGCGGCGAAGGCAGGGGCGGCGGGGGTGAGGGCGGCACACATCGCGAGGGTCGCGGCGCCGACGGCCGCTCTTCGCAGGGGTCGGGGTATCACGGGTCGGTCTCCTTGGAAGGTGGGCGGAGGTTCGGGGGCGTGCGGTCGGGGGCGGGTGCGCTCCGCGTGGGGCCGTCCCCTTGCTCTCGGGGGCAGGTGTTGAGGGGCGCGGGGAACTCCGCGATCAGCCACGACGCGCCCGCACGACACCCACCGGCCCACCCGGCCGCGCACCCGCAGGTGTGAACCCACCGACCCGCCTCCCCGCGGACTAGCAGCTACGTGCGCCCGCGTGCAGCGCCACCGCCGTTCCCGGAGCGACCGTCGCCGTGAAGCGGCCCGAGCCGTCGACGGTGACCGGCCGGCCGCTCTGCACGTCGCAGTAGCCGCCGCCGGGCAGACCGGTCTGGAAGGTGCGGTTGAGTGCGGATCCCTCGCGGTTGATGGCCACGTACGCCTTGTTGCCGCGCCCGAAGGCGATCTGGTTGCCGCCGTTGTCCCACCACTGGGTGACACCCTGCCCGCGTGCGGCGTTGCGGAAGCCGACCATGGACGAGATCTCGCGCCAGTTGTGCTGACACTTCCAGCCGTCGGCGTAACAGGCGTTGACCTGACCGCCGTTGGGCGGGCCCGCGTCCTTGTCCGACCACTCGTATCCCGAGTGCACGTCCGGCGACCCGTACGGCCACGCCAGCATGAAGACGTTGGCGAGCGTGTAGGCGCTGCCCGCCTTGTAGTTGAGGGTGTCGCCGCCGCGCTCGGTGTCGTGGTTGTCGACGAAGACCGCGGACCTGCCGGACTCCATGAAGCTCCAGCCCTCGCCGAAGTTCTTGAGGTGGGCGAGCTTGTCGCCCCCGGTGAAGACCTGCTTGAGCCCGCGCCCGTACCGGAACTCCTGCACGTCGCCCGTGCCGAGGTACTCGCTCGGCGAGACGGCCTCGCCGTCCCCGTGTATCGCCTCCTGCTTCCAGTACGCGCCCGGGTTGCTCAGCTTCCCCTTGATCGCGGCGAGATCGGCGGCCGGCATGTGCTTGGCGGCGTCGATGCGGAAGCCGTCGACCCCGAGCGAGAGGAGGTCGTTCAGGAAGCCGGCGATCTTCGTACGGACGTACTCCTCGCCCGTGTCGAGGTCGGCGAGCCCGACGAGTTCGCAGTTCTGGACGTTGGCCCGGTCGCGGTAGTTGGTGATCTGGGAACGGCAGTCGTCCAGGTCGGCGCCCGAGTAGAGCCCCGGGTAGTCGTACTTGCGGTAGGCGGTGCCGCCCGTGCCCGTGCCGTCGCCCGCCGCGAGGTGGTTGATGACGGAGTCGGCGACGACCTTGACTCCGGCCGAGTGGCAGGTGTCGACCATGTTCTTGAAGGCGGTGCGGTCGCCGAGCCGTCCGGCGATCTTGTAGCTGACGGGCTGGTAGGAGGTCCACCACTGGCCGCCCTGGATGTGCTCCTGGGGAGGGGAGACCTGGACGAAGCCGTATCCGGCGGGGCCGAGCTGATCGGTGCAGGCCTTGGCGACCGAGCCGAACTTCCACTCGAAGAGGACGGCGGTGACGTCCCGGTCACCGGTCGGCGCGGCTTCGGCGGTCGTGGCGGGTGCGAGGGCGAGGGCGGTGCACGCCGCCAGTACGGCGGCAGTTGCTGCGGGTACGGCAGACGGGAGTCTGCGGGCCATGGGGATTCCTCCTGCGTGGGGGGAGGTGCGCGGCTCTGAATGTTCGGGGAATGTTCGTGCTGAATGTTCTTGCTGCAAGACAGCAGCAACTTCTTGCAGAGTGACGGTACGAGGGGCTCCCTAGGGGGTCAATACCTTGCACACCGCGAGAACCTGAAAGCCGTGAAAGTTCGTGCGGGCCTACAAAGGAGCAGGTCAGGCCCTGTACTTGCCGCCGCGGCAGACAAAAGCCACGCCACACAGTGCGAACGGGTCAAGCCCCGCATCCCCGCCGGGGCGCCAATTGCCGTCCCGGCAACAGAAGTTGTCGCCGCGGGTGCGGTGGGCGCAGCCTGACGACCGACCGAAGGCCATCGGCAAACGATTCAGGAGGCCACGCGATGACCACCCACGAAGGCGTCGGATCCGCACGGGACGCGGACGGCAACGGACAGCAGGGAAACCGCGTACACCACGTGCGCGCGGGCGAGTTGGACGGCCATGCCGCCATCAGCGGCTCCACGGTCGGCTCGAAGAAGCTCTGGATGGGCCTGGTGGAGAACGCGCCGTCGAGCGCGACGGACAACCACCACCACGGTGCGTCGGAGGCGGGGATCTACGTGGTCAGCGGTCACCCCGTGTTCGTCTTCCACGACGGCACGCAGGAGGTACGGATCTCCGCCGGCCCCGGCGACTTCCTGCTCGTCCCCCCGTTCGTCCCGCACCGCGAGGAGAATCCCGACCCGGACGAGCCCGTGGTCGTCGTGATCGCACGGACCACGCAGGAGCCGATCAAGGTCTCCGTGCCCGAGCTGTACCAGGCCACGGAGCCGGACCTGCGGCAGGCACCGGCCTCCGTCCCCGCCCCCTCCAATTAATGTCTCACTTACACGTATAAGTGAGACATTGTTCCGACACCCCGCCTCCGACGGCACCCGGGCCGGGCCGGCACCGGGAACTGCGGGCGAGTGGGGGCACGTTGGCCCTGCATGGTGCTGATGCTGATCCTCCCCCTGCTCTTCGTGGCCGTGATCGTCGTGCCTCTCCTTCTGGCCGGTGCGCGGCGCCTGGTGCTACGCACCGGGCGCCCCGGGTGGCTGCGCAGATTCGTCGCCCGGACGACGGTGGGCGGCGGCGGGAACGGCGCCGGGGCTGCCGTCGCCGACGAGCTGGCCGCCTCACTGAATCCGAACAAGCGGGTGGAGATCGCCCAGCGCCGGACCGACGAGCTGGTGCGTGACGACATCGAGGCCGGTGCGCCGCCGCACGTCACGGACATCGACCTGGGCGAGGGGCGTGCGGTCGTCAGGCTCCGTCAGGGTCGTGCCTGACCTCGTGCCTGACCCGTCGAGCCCCGCACCACCAGTTCCGGCTGGAACACGAATTCCGTCCGGCCCACCACCACCGCGCTGCCCTTGATCTCCTCAAGGAGCGCGCCGACCGCCGCCGTCGCCATCGCCTGCACCGGCTGGCGGACGGTGGTGAGCGGCGGGTCCGTGAAGGGGGTCAGCGGGGAGTCGTCGTAGCCGACGACCGATACGTCGTCGGGGACGCGCAGGCCCCGGTCCCGCGCCGCGCGGATCACACCGAGCGCCATCATGTCGCTGCCGCACACCACTCCCGTGCACCCCGCGTCGAGCAGCGAGCCCGCCGCCGCCTGGCCGCCCTCCACGCTGAACAGGGTGTGCTGGACCAGCTCTGCCGAGCCCGTCGCCTCGACGAAGCCCTCGCGCTTGCGGTGCGAGGGGACGTAGCGGACCGGGCCGACCGCGAGACCGACCCGGGTGTGGCCCAGTTCGCGCAGGTGCGCCACGGCCATCTGTGCGGCGGCGCGGTCGTCCGTCGACACGAAGGGGGCCGTGACCGCCTCGTTGTAGCCGTTGATCAGGACGTACGGGACTCCGCGCACGGTCAGCGCCTCGTAGCGGGCCGGGTCGGTGGAGAGGTCGGAGTGCAGGCCGGAGAGGAAGACGATGCCGTCGACCCCCCGCTCGACGAGCTGCTCGACCAGCTCGTCCTCCGTCGCCCCGCCGGGGATCTGGGTGCAGAGCAGCGGGGTGTAGCCGTGGCCGGCCAGGGTCTGTTCGATGACCTGGGCGAAGGCCGGGAAGATCGGGTTGGTCAGTTCGGGGGTGACCAGGCCGATGAGACCCGCGCTGCGCTGCTTGAGGCGTACCGGGCGTTCGTAGCCGAGTACGTCGAGCGCGGCCAGGACCCGTTGGCGGGTACCGGCCGCGACACCCGCCTTGCCGTTCAGGACACGGCTGACCGTCGCCTCGCTGACCTTGGCGTGCGCGGCGATGTGGGCAGCCCTCGGGGCGGCGGGGGTGGTGTTCCCC
>NZ_JBSGZD010000099.1:0-25525 GCF_053610825.1 Streptomyces sp. NPDC054863
CAGCTGTACGTACAGCTGGGTGGCGGCCGGCCGGTGGGATGCGCCCGCCCGGTCTAGCGCTCGGACCACGGACGCGGAGCCGGAGTTACGGGCGCAGCTCCTGCTCCCTGTTCACCTCGGCCTTGTCCAGCTTCGCGTCGTACGCCGTCAGACGCTTCGCCTTCGCCGGGTCCGACTGGACGGCGGTGGAGGCCACGCCCGCCCACTTCAGGACCTGGGCGACGGCCGCCGCCTGCTGGCCGGCTGGGAGCCCGGAGATGCGTGCGCCGTGGTTGGCGCCCGGCACGGTGTAGACGTGGTTGTCGTTGCGGGCGCCGCGCGCGGGGGCGAAGCGCTCCGCGCCCCACGGGTCGTTCTGCCCGTACACGTACATCATCTGGCGGGCGTTGCTGCGCACCCAGCTGTCGACGTCGCGCATCGCGGCGCCGCCGTCCCACTTCATGGGGATGTCACGGGGCACGTACACCCGCGACTGGAAGTACTCGGGGCCCCACTTCATCAGGCCCTTGAGGTGCGGGTACTTGTACTGGGGCGCGCCGAGCTGGGTGCCCGCCTGGAAGTAGTACGGCGTGTAGCCGGACAGGTCCTGGTCGCTGGAGGAGCCGAAGCCGGACTTCGCGTCGAGGTAGTTGAAGATCTGGTCGTCGGTGGCGGTCTTCGCCACGGGGACGTCGCCGCACTCCTTCTCCGAGCTGTACTGCCAGAAGCCCCAGACGAAGTCGAGGACGGTGTTCTCGAAGCCCTTCTCGACGCTGCCGATGGTCTTGAAGGTGGAGCCGTTCTTCTCGGCGAGCGCCTTCGCCTTGGCGAGCAGCGGGGTGCGGCGGACCAGGGCCTCGCGCTGGAGGTTGCTGAGGCGGTCGCGGCACTCCTTGGTGGAGACGGTGCGGAAGAAGCGGTCGTACGCCGAGTCCTCGTCCTGCTGGACGTCGTTGGGGGCGACGTACGCGACGACGCCGTCCATGTCGCGCGGGTGGAAGCGCTCGTAGTACGTGGCGGTCATGCCGCCCTTCGAGCCGCCGGTCGACAGCCACTTCTTCGCGTAGATGGCCTTCAGCGCGGTGAAGATGCGGTGCTGGTCGTCGGCGGCCTGCTTGATGTTCAGCTTGGACCAGTCGGCGGGCGCCGGGCGGGACGGCGTGAAGTACCGGTACTCCATGGAGACCTGGTTGCCGTCGACGAGCGCGGTCGGCTCGGAACGGCCGGGGTTCGTGGAGAGGCCGTAGCCGCCGGTGTAGAAGACGGTGGGGCGGTTCACGTCCTTGTGCAGCAGGCTCAGCCGCTGCTGGAAGGTGCCGCGCTCGGGGTGGCGGTGGTCGATCGGCTGGGTGTAGTTGAGGACGAAGTAGCGGTAGCCGGCGTAGGGCTTCTCCTCGATCAGGGTCATGCCCTTGATGGCGAGGATGCGGTCCAAGATGTCGACGGCCGCGGCTTCGCCCGCGGGTATCGCCGGTATCGCTTCGGCGGCCGCTGCCGTCCCCGCCGCCCCGCCGGTCGCACCGACGGTGCCTATGAGCACCGCTCCCGCGAGAACTCCCCTGAACGTCTTGCGCATTCGCCACTCCCCTGTCGGCACACGGACAACAGAGGTCAACCTAATGATCCCCAATCACTCTTGTCTGTAGAGGAATGGAGGAGGAAGCGAAGACTCCAAGAAGACAGAGCGAGAATCCAACCGCTCGACAGAGGATCCGCCGCTCGGCGGAGGGTCAACTGCTCGGCGGAGGGCCAACTGCTCCGCGGAATACCGACCGCTCAGCAGAGGATCCAGCCGGAGGCCGTGCTCTTCCCGCCCACCGAACCCTCCACCCGCACACACCGGTTGAGCGCGTACACCGTCACCGGCCCCGCGTGCCGCGTGTACGTCCCGGAGTCGACGGCCGCCCTGCTCCCCCGCGCCTGGACGCTCACCCGCATCTTCTGCCGTACGCCCGCCCTCTTGGCGACCGTCTGGGCGCACACGTACTGGCGGCTCTTGAAGACGCGGATCTCGCCGGTCGCGAAGCCGTACGTCTTGACCCGGGCCCCCGCGCAGGCGCCCGCCGCCGCCTGTGCGTGCCCGACGGCCGGACCGCCGAGTGCCAGCAGTCCGGCCGTGATCGTCACCGCGAGCGCACCGATCGCTCTCCGCCTCATCTGTCCCATAGCCTTCATGGCTGCCCCGCCCACCTCATCGAACACATTCACCCCGTTCCGTCACGGGATCGTATGCGCGTACGACGCCCCTGGCCATGAATCGGTTGCACGGTGCACCCGCTGAAGAGCGAGGGGGAGCCGGGGGGAGCGACCAGGAACGACGAGGGACGACGGGGGGGGGACGGACGGGCCGCTCAGACGGCCGCCGGTTCGTCCTCCCCCACGAAGGTGCGCCACAGCCGCGCGTACTTGCCGTCCAGCGCGAGCAGTTCCTCGTGGGTGCCGTCCTCGGCGACCCGCCCGTGGTCCATGACCACGACCCGGTCGGCGCGGGCGGCGGTGGTCAGCCGGTGGGCGACGACCAGGGTCGTACGGCGGCCGGTGAGCCGGTCGGTGGCCTGGTTGACCAGGGACTCGGTGGCCAGGTCGAGGGCTGCGGTCGCCTCGTCGAGGAGCAGCACGTCCGGGTCGACCAGCTCGGCCCGCGCGAGCGCGATGAGCTGGCGCTGACCTGCGGAGAGGTTGCGACCGCGCTCGGCGACCGCGTGCAGATAGCCGCCGTCCAGCGTCGCGATCATGTCGTGCGCGCCGACCGCCCGGGCCGCCGACTCGACGGCGGCGTCCGTGGCGTCCGGCCGCCCGTAGGCGATCGCGTCACGGACCGTCCCCGCGAAGAGGTAGGCCTCCTGGGGGACGACACCGAGGCGGTGCCGGTACGCGGTCATGTCGAGGTCGCGCAGATCGGAGCCGTCGGCGGTGACCCGGCCACTGGTCGGATCGTAGAACCGCGCCACCAGCTTCACCAGGGTCGACTTGCCCGCCCCCGTCTCCCCCACGAACGCAACCGTCTGGCCTGCGGGTATGTGCAGCGAGACGTCCGAGAGCGCCTCTTCCGGCTCGTCGGCGGACCCGTACTTGAAGGACACGTCCTCGAAGGCGATCTCGCCGCGCAGCGAGAGGACGTCCTTCGGGGCGTCCGCGCCGACCGTGGAGGTCGGCTCGCGCAGCAGCTCCTGGATGCGCCGGAGCGAGACGGTCGCCTGCTGGTATCCGTCGAAGACCTGCGAGAGCTGCTGGACGGGGGCGAAGAAGAGATCGATGTAGAGCAGGTACGCGACGAGCGCGCCGGCGGTCAGCGTCCCGGCCTCGATCCTTCCCGCGCCCACGATCATCACGGCGGCAGCCGCCACCGACGCCAGCAGCTGTACGAACGGGAAGTAGACGGAGATCAGCCACTGCCCGCGCACCCGCGCCTGCCGGTAGCTCCCGCTGTTCGCCGCGAAGCGTGTCCGCCCCGCCTTCTCCCGCCCGAAGGCCTGCACGATGCGCAGTCCGGCGACGGATTCCTGGAGGTCGGCGTTGACGACGCCGACCCGGTCGCGCGCCAGCTCGTACGCCTGGACGCTCTTCTTCCGGAAGAAGTACGTGCCGATGACCAGCAGCGGCAGCGTCGCGAAGACGACGAGCGCCAGCTCCACGTCGATGACGACGAGCGCCACCATCACGCCGAGGAAGGTGACGACGGAGACGAAGGCGGTCACCAGGCCGGTCTGGAGGAACGTCGACAGCGCGTCCACGTCCGTCGTCATCCGGGTCATGATGCGCCCGGTCAACTCCCGCTCGTAGTAGTCGAGTCCGAGCCGCTGGAGCTGCGCGAAGATCTTCAGACGGAGGGAGTACAGCACCCGCTCGCCGGTCCGTCCCGTCATCCGGGCCTCGCTGATCTGCGCGCCCCACTGCACGAGCACGGCGAGCAGTGCGAGTCCCGCCGCCGTCCACACCGCGCCGAGCGCGAGCTGGGTGACGCCTTCGTCGATGCCGTGCCGGATCAGCACCGGCAGCAGCAGCCCCATCCCCGCGTCGACCGCGACAAGCCCCAGGCTGACCAGCAGCGGGAGCCCGAATCCGCGCAGCAGCCTGCGCAGTCCGTACGACTCCTCGGGGGCGACGGCCCGCGCCTCGTCGATGTCCGGTACGCCGTCGGCGGGCGGCAGCGCGTCGACCTGGGCCAGCAGCTCGGGGGTGGCGGGCATCCCCGGCGCGTGTTCGGCCTTCTGGGGATCGGTCTCGTCCCGTATCCACAGATCAGGGGTGATCCCGCGCCCGGCGTCGAACTCGGCGTCCAGCTCGGCCTGTACGGACCGGTCGTCGTCCTCGACGGGGAGCGTCTTCGGGGTGTGGCCCGGCGATACGCCGCCCAGCTCGTCGGGGTCGGTGAGCAGTCGCCGGTAGAGGGCGGAGCGCTGCTCCAGCTCCGCGTGCGTACCGATGTCGGCGAGGCGTCCGCCGTCGAGGACGGCGATGCGGTCGGCGAGGCCCAGGGTGGAGCGGCGGTGCGCGATGAGGAGCGTCGTACGCCCGGCCATCACGCCCTTCAGCGCCTCGTGGATCTCGTGCTCGACCCGGGCGTCCACGGCCGACGTGGCGTCGTCCAGGAGCAGCAGCCGGGGGTCGGTGAGGATGGCGCGGGCCAGCGAGAGCCGCTGCCGCTGCCCGCCCGAGAGCGTCAGCCCCTGCTCCCCCACCTTGGTCTCGTAGCCGTGGGGCAGTTCGTCGATGAAGCGGTCGGCCTGGGCGGCGCGGGCGGCGGTGCGTATCTGCTCGTCGGTCGCGTCGGGGACGCCGTACGCGAGGTTGGCCCGGACGGTGTCGGAGAACAGGAAGCTGTCCTCGGGCACCATCCCGATCGCGGCCCGCAGCGAGGCGAGCGTCAGCTCGCGCACATCGTGCCCGCCGACCAGCACGGCTCCGCGCGAGACGTCGTAGAAGCGCGGCAGCAGCAGCGAAACGGTCGACTTGCCACTCCCCGAGGACCCGACGACGGCGACGGTCTCGCCCTCGCGTATCTCCAGCGAGAACCCGTCGAGGACCGGCCGGTCCTCCTCGTAGGCGAATCCCACGCCGTCGAACTCGACGGTCGCGGGGGCGTCCGCCGGGAGCTCCTTGGTCCCGTCCTCGATCGAGGGCTCGGTGTCGATCAGCTCCAGGACGCGCTCCACGCCCGCCCGGGCCTGCTGCCCGACGGTCAGCACCATCGCGAGCATCCGCACGGGCCCGACGAGCTGCGCGAGGTAGGTCGAGAAGGCCACGAACGTACCCAGGGTGATCTGCCCCCGGGTGGCCAGCCACCCTCCGATCGCCAGCATCGCGACCTGTCCCAGCGCCGGAACGGCCTGGAGCGCGGGGGTGTACCGCGAATTGAGCTTGACCGTCCGCAGCCGCCCCGCGAACAGCCGCCGCGAGACCTCCCGCAGCTTGCCGGTCTCCTGCTCCTCCTGCCCGAAGCCCTTCACCACGCGCACACCGGACACGGCACCGTCGACGACGCCCGCGACCGCGGCGGCCTGCCCCTGCGCGTACCAGGTGGCCGGGAACAGCCGCTTCTTGCTCAACCTGGCGATGAACCACAGGGCGGGGGCGACGGCGAGCGCGACCAGCGTGAGGACCGGGGACAGCCACGCCATGATCACGAGCGAGATGAGGAAGAGGAGCACGTTCCCGATGGTCATCGGGAGCATGAAGAGCAGGCTCTGGATCAGCTGGAGGTCGCTGGTGGCGCGACCGACGACCTGCCCGGTGGACAGCTCGTCCTGCCGCCGCCCGTCGAGCTTGGTGATCGTCCCGTACATCTCGGTACGGAGGTCGTGCTGGACGTCGAGGGCGAGCTTGCCGCCGTAGTACCGGCGTATGTAGGTGAGGACATAGACCACCACGGCCGCGGCTATCAGCAGCCCCGTCCACACGGCCAGTGACCGCGTGCCCTTCCCGATCACGTCGTCGATGACGATCTTCGTGATCAGCGGTACGAGGGCCATGACGGCCATGCCGCCGAGGGAGGAGCCGAGGGCGAGCAGGACATTGGTGCGGTAACGCCAGGCGTAGCCGGTCAGGCGGCGCGCCCACCCGGGTTCTCGTACGGCTTCCTGCTCTTGCCCTGCCACGTGCTGCCTCCCGGTCGATCCGTGTCCCACCGGAAGGCACCAACGTCATCAGCTGCGGATTTCATCCCGCCGCAATGTTCCGCGCGATGTTCACCGGGGTGAAAGGGGGCGCGAACGGGGCGTACTCAGCGTGTCGGAGCGGGGCCCGGCGGCATCGGCGGAATCACTTCCTGCGGGGCCACGGGCGGGGCGACGGCCGGTACGGGCGCCTCGAAGGTGCGTGCCTTGCCGCCCACGGCCGGGTTGAGGTCGCGGTGCACGGCCCGCGACACGGCCTGGACCGTGTCCACGCCCTGCTGCATCGTCTTGTTGCCGTGGCTCAGCACGGTGATCGTGTAGTCGTGCCCGAGGCCGGTGAAGGCGCCCAGCGAGTGCACCCGCCACCCCTGCGAGGCACGCGGCAGCCACCCGTTCTTGACCTGTACGCGGGCCTTGCCGGGGGCTCCGGCCGGGGTGCCCCAGCGCTGGGCGGGCACGACGCGGGCCATCCGGTCGAGGATGTAGGCGCGCGAGCTGTCCTTGAGGACGCTGTTGCGCAGGGTGATCAGCCCGAGGAGCTTGCTCTGCTCGGCGGCGTTGACCTGGGTGAGCCCCCAGTAGCCGCCCGCGCCCGGCTTGGTGTTCGTCATGCCGGCGGCCCTCAGGAAGGCGTTGATCTTCGCCACCCCGAGCTGCTTCCACAGCGCGGACGTCGCGTTGTTGTCCGACTTGGTGATCATGGCATCGACGAGGCCGCGCTCACGGGCGGAGACGGCCCGGCCGGTCTTCTGCGCGTCCCACATGAGGGTCGCCAGGACGGTGACCTTGACGATGCTGGCGGAGTCGAAGCGGTTCCAGGCGCGCAGTGAGCAGTACGTCCGGCTGGAGTGCTCGTACACGGCGACCGCGACGGTCCCGGGCCTCCCGCGCAGGGCGGCCGTGATGTCCCCCTGGAGCTTCTTCGCGAGCCCGGCCTTGTTCGAACTGCACGTCACCGCGGGAGCGGCGGCGGTGACGGGAGCGGCCACCGCCACCGGAAGGAGGACCCCGGTGGCGAGCGCGGCGGCGGTGAGGCCTCTCGATATGCCCTGTATTCGATTGGTACGTACGGTCATGTCCCCGTGTCCCTGTCCCCTGAAATCAGTGATGCGGAAGTGCACTCAAGGCACTTCCGCATCAGATGACTCAAAAGAGGGGGAAAAGTTGTACGGATCGTGTGTACGTGTTCGGTAACGGGTGCCGGGAGGAGCGGGCCCCGTCAGCGGGCCCCGCCAACGGGTGCCGGGAGGAGCGGGCCCCGCCGGTGGGCCCCGCCGGGCGTCTCAGCCCTCGCCGAGGTGGGTGGGAGCGAACATGCGCGGGCGGGCCGCGAGGACGAGCACCAAGGGCCCCGGCGCCTTGAGGGCCGCCGCCAGGTCCGCGGCCAGCGTCTCGGGTGTCGTACGGACCCCGGGCACGCCGAAGGATGCGGCGAGGGCGGCGAAGTCGGGGCGGGCGAGGTCCGTGCCCGTGGTGTCCTCGTACGCCTCGCTCATGTACTCGCGGAGGATGCCGTACCCCCCGTCGTCGACGATCAGCCAGGTCACTGGAAGGTCGTGCTGGCGGGCGGTGGCCAGTTCGGAGATCGAATACATCGCACCGCCGTCGCCGGAGACGGCGAGGACGGGGGTGTCCGGATCGGCGACGGCCGCGCCCAGCGCCGCCGGGAAGGCGTACCCCAGCCCGCCCGCCCCCTGCGCGGAGTGCATGGTGTTGGGGCGGGCGGGGTCGAAGGCGGACCAGGCCCAGTAGGTGAGGATCGTCATGTCCCAGAAGCTGGGGGACGCGGCGGGGAGGGCCTCACGGATCGAGGCGAGGAGCTGCTGTTCCGGCTCCAGCCCCTGTTCCGCGATGCGTGCGCGGACCCGTCCGAGCACCTCTCGTACCGCATCGGCGGCGGAGTCGTCGGGCCGCGGAGAGTCGATCGTCTCCAGGAGCGCGGTGAGCGCGAGGCGGGCGTCGGCGTGGATGCCGAGCGCCGGGTAGTTGGATTCGAGCTTGCCCAGGTCGGCGTCGATCTGGACGATCCGACCGCGCGGGGCGAACGTGCCGTAGTTGCTGCTCAGCTCGCCGAGCCCGGAGCCGACGACGAGCAGGACGTCGGCCTCCTCCAGGAAGTCCGTCGTGTGCCGGTCCTCCAGCCAGGACCGGAGGGAGAGCGGGTGGTGCCAGGGAAAGGCGCCCTTGCCGCCGAAGGTGGTGACGACGGGGGCGTTCAGCCGCTCGGCGAGCTGCTTCAGCTTCTTCGAGGCGTCGGAACGCACGACGCCGCCGCCCGCAACGATCACCGGACGGGTGGCGTTGATCAGCAAGTGGGCCGCCACGGCGGTGAGTTCGGGGCGCGGAGCGAGGTCGTGCGGGGTGGCGTCGGGCGCGAGCACGACCGGAATCTGTGTCTCCGCCGCCAGGACGTCCTGCGGGATCTCGACCCAGACCGGGCCGTGCGGGGCGCTCAGCGCGGACTCCCAGGCGTCGGCGATCGCGGACGGGATCTGGGACTGGGTGCGCGCGACGTGGACGGACTTCACGACGTCCCGGAACGACGCCTGCTGGTCGCGGAGCTCGTGGAGGTGACCGTGCCGACCGCCGCCCAGGCCCGCCGCCGGGATCTGGCTGGAGATCGCCAGGACGGGGGCGGAGGCGGCGGCAGCCTCCTGGAGGGCGGGGAGGGAGGTCAGCGCGCCCGGTCCCGTGGAGAGGAAGAGCGGGGCGGCCTCACCCGTGATCCGGCCGTAGCCGTCCGCCGCGAAACCGGCGTTGTTCTCGACGCGCAGGCCGACGTACGAGAGCTGCGACCGCCGCAGCGCGTCGAAGAGGGCGAGGGCGTGCTGCCCCGGGAGCCCGAAGACGGTGGTCGCCCCGAGCCCCCGCAGCGTCTCCACGACCAGGTCACCACCGGTACGCCCGACGGGAGGCGCGAGAGCGGCAGCGGTCTGCGCGGCGGTGGGCCGCAGGACGAGGTCGTGATCGTGGGTCATACGGTCCAGCTTCGCGCATCGAACGGGTGTGGCCTCAGGGGCCACCCCCCTGCCCACCCGTCCCGCCCACGGGGGCGCCCCTTTAGGGGCGCGGGGAACTGCGCGACCAGCCACGACGCACCCGCACGGGGCGCGGTCGCGGGCGTGGGGGTGCGGTCGCAGGGGCATGCGGTCGCGGGAGGGGGCGCTCCGCGTGGGGGGCCGCCCCCTTGCCCACCCGTCCCGCCCCAGGGGGCGGCCCCTGTGCCCAAGGGGGCCAGGGGGCTAGGGGGGGGCTAGGGGGCTAGGGGGCTGGAGGGTCAGCCCCGCGCAGCCGCGTCAGCTTCGTGCAGCGGCGATCTGCCGCGACATGATCGTCGTCAGCTCGTACGCCGTGTGCGACGCCGCCACCGACGTGATCTCCGCGTGGTCGTAAGCCGGCGCCACCTCGACGACGTCCGCCGACACCAGGTTGCAGGCCGAAAGCCCGCGGATGATCTCCAGCAGCTCGCGGGAGGTCAGGCCACCGGCCTCCGGCGTCCCCGTGCCCGGCGCGTGCGCCGGGTCGAGCACGTCGATGTCGATGGAGATGTACAGCGGCCGGTCCCCGATCCGCTGCCGCAGCTGGTCGGCGACCTCGTCCACGCCGCGGCGCATGACGTCCGCGGACGTCACGATGCCGAAGCCCATCTTGGCGTCGTCGGTCAGGTCCTGCTTGCCGTACAGCGGGCCGCGCGTGCCGACGTGGGAGAGCGCCTCCGTGTCGAGGATGCCCTCCTCGACGGCCCGGCGGAACGGCGTGCCGTGCGTGTACTCCGCGCCGAAGTACGTGTCCCACGTGTCCAGGTGCGCGTCGAAGTGCAGCAGGGCCACCGGCCCGTGCTTCTTCGCCACCGACCGCAGCAGCGGCAGCGCGATGGTGTGGTCGCCGCCGAGCGTCATCATCCGCGCGCCCGACCCCAGCAGGTCGTCGGCGGCGGCCTCGATCGTGTCGACGGCCTCGTTGATGTTGAACGGGTTCGCGGCGATGTCACCGGCGTCCGCGACCTGCGCGAGGGCGAACGGGGAGGAGTCCTGCGCCGGGTTGTACGGGCGCAGCAGCCGGGACGCCTCACGGATCGCGTTGCCGCCGAAGCGGGCGCCGGGCCGGTAGGAGACGCCCGAGTCGAAGGGGACGCCGACGACCGCGATGTCCGTACGCCCGCCGACCTCGTCCAGGCGGGGCAGCCGGGCGAACGTCGCCGGACCGGCGTACCGGGGAATGCGGGACGAGTCGACGGGGCCGCGGGGCTCGGAAGAGGGAGTGTTCATGGCATCGAGCGTAGGCAGGACGACGGATTCCGCACATGTACGGATGCGATGAGGCGGCCGTAGGACTTGGACACGACGGACAGGTCCCCGGCCCAGTCCCCACCGGAGTACCCGCCCGGGCCCACCCGGTGTGGTCCCTCCAACACCGCTCTCCTCTGGACACCCCGGTGACCGGCCGGTAACTTTTGAAGAGAATCTGAGCAAGCGCTTAGCCGAGCGCGCCCCCGAGCTCCACATCTCGCCGAAGGAGGCGTTCCCGTGCGCCGTACCGTATTCAACGAGGACCACGAGGCGTTCCGGGAGACCCTCCGGGCCTTCATCGAGGCCGAGGTCGTCCCCGTCTACGACGAGTGGTTCGCCGCGGGCCAGGCGCCGCGCGAGTTCTACTACAAGCTCGGCGAGCTGGGCGTCTTCGGCATCAACGTGCCCGAGGAGTTCGGCGGCGCGGGCCTGGACTCACACAAGTTCGAGGCCGTCCTGACCGAGGAGACCGCCCGCGCGGGCGTGACCTTCGGCGGCTCCGGCGTGCACGTCCTGCTCGGCCTCCCGTACATCAAGATGCTGGCCACCGACGAGCAGAAGAAGCGCTACCTGGAGAAGTTCGTCTCCGGCGAGGAGATGTGGGCGCTCGCCATGACCGAGCCGGGCACCGGCTCCGACGTCGCGGGCATGAAGACCACCGCGAAGCTGTCCGAGGACGGCACGCACTACGTCCTCAACGGCTCCAAGACCTTCATCACGGGCGGCGTGCACGCCGACCGCGTGATCGTCTGCGCCCGTACGTCCGCGCCCCGCGAGGACGACCGCCGCCACGGCATCTCCCTCTTCGCCGTGGACACCAAGCTGGAGGGCTACTCGGTCGGCCGCAAGCTCGACAAGCTCGGCCTGCGCACCTCCGACACCGCCGAGCTGGCTTTCGTCGACGTGAAGGTCCCGGTCGAGGACCTGCTCGGCGAGGAGAACAAGGGCTTCGGCTACCTCGGCCACAACCTGGCCTCCGAGCGCTGGGGCATCGCCTTCGGCGCGTACGCCCAGGCGAAGGCCGCGATCCGCTTCACCAAGCAGTACGTCCAGGACCGCACGGTCTTCGGCAAGCCGGTCGCCGCCTTCCAGAACACCAAGTTCGAACTGGCCGCCTGCCAGGCCGAGGTGGACGCCGCCGAGGCGGTCGTCGACCGCGCCACGGAGGCACTGGACGCGGGCGAGCTGACGGCCGCAGAGGCCGCCTCCGCGAAGCTCTTCTGCACCGAGGTCGCGCACCGCGTGATCGACAAGTGCCTCCAGCTGCACGGCGGTTACGGCTTCATGAACGAGTACCCGATCGCCCGCCTCTACGCGGACAACCGGGTGAACCGCATCTACGGCGGCACCAGCGAGGTCATGAAGATGATCATCGCCAAGGACATGGGCCTGTAGCAGCAGCCCTGTACAACTGCTGCCATGAACAACGCACTTGAGTCCCTGCTCGATCTGCTCGACCTTGAGCGGATCGAGCAGGACATCTTCCGGGGCGTGAGCCGCTCGGCCATCGTCCCCCGCGTCTTCGGCGGCCAGGTCGCCGCACAGGCCCTGGTCGCCGCCGGGCGCACGGTGCCCGACGACCGCTTCACCCACTCGCTCCACGCCTACTTCCTGCGCGCGGGTGACCCGTCCGCCCCGATCGTCTACACGGTCGACCGGATCCGCGACGGGCGTTCCTTCACCACGCGCCGGGTCGTCGCCGTCCAGCACGGGCACCCGATCTTCCACCTCTCGGCGTCCTTCCAGACGTACGAGGAGGGCATGGAGCACCAGGCCCCCATGCCGGCCTCCCCCGACCCCTCCACGCTCCCCACCGCGGCCGAGACGCTCCCCCACTACGCGGACCGCTTCGTCGACCCGGGCACGGTGGACCGCCTCCTGGAAGCCCGCGCCGCGATCGACCTGCGGTACGTGGACCCGCCCCCGTACGCCACGGTCGGCGAGGAGCGCGAGGCGCGCTCGCAGGTCTGGTTCCGTACCAACGGCAAGCTCGCCGACGACCACCTCCTGCACGTCTGCCTCGCCACCTACGTCTCCGACATGACGCTCCTCGACTCCGTCCTCCTGGCGCACGGCCGGGGCGGCTGGGCGACGGGCGACGTCGTCGGGGCGTCACTCGACCACGCGATGTGGTTCCACCGCCCCTTCCGGGCGGACGAGTGGCTCCTCTACGACCAGGAGTCGCCGTCGGCGTCCGGCGGACGGGGCCTGGGCCAGGCCCGTATCTACACGCAGGACGGGCGGCTGGCCGTCTCCGTCATCCAGGAGGGCGTGGTTCGCGTCCCGCGCTGATCGGGCATACGGTCCGAACCATGGCGCAGCAGACCAAACAGGACAGTGCCCCGGACACCGGCGCCGGAGGCGAGAGCACCTTCACCGTCGTCGTCGCGGCTGCCGCCAACCTCGGCATCGCCGTCGCGAAGGCGGTCGCGGGCGCGATCAGCGGTTCGAGCGCGATGCTGTCGGAGGCGGCGCACTCGGTGGCCGACACCGTCACCGAACTCCTCCTGCTGACCGCCCTCAGACGCAGCGAGAAACCGGCCGACGCCAAGCACCCCCTGGGCCACGGCCCGGAACGCTACATCTGGGCCATGCTCGCCTCGGTCGCGACCTTCGTGGGCGGCGCCGTCTTCTCGATCTACGACGGAATCCACACCCTCACCCACGGCGAGGAGCTGGGAGACCCCCTGGTCTCCTACATCGTCCTGGCCGTCGCCTTCCTCCTGGAGGGCTATTCACTCCGCACCGGAATCAAGCAGATCCGCACGGAGGCCGCCCGCCTCGGCGCCCCCACCGGCCGTTACTTCCGCCAGACACCCGACACGGCCGTCAAGGCCGTCGTCATGGAGGACTCAGCGGCCCTGGCCGGCCTCCTCCTGGCGGCAGCCGGCCTGTTCCTCGGCGATCTCACCGGCTCGGGCGTGTGGGACGGCCTCGCGTCCGTCCTGATCGGACTGCTGCTGGTGTACGTGGCCTGGGTGCTGGGCCGCAGCAACGCCCAGCTCCTGATCGGCAGGGCACTGCCCCCGGAGATGCGCGAGGGGGTCCGCGAGGAACTCCTCTCCGTCCCGCACATCGAGGACGTGATCGAACTGACCACCCTCATCCAGGGCCCGTCGGAGCTGCTCATCGCCGCGAAGATCGACTTCCGGGACGTCTCGTCGGCGGCCGAGATCGAGTGGGCCTGCGAGGAGGCCGAGCAGCAGTTGCGCGAACGCTACCCGGCGATCGCCCGCGTCTACCTGGACCCGACCCCCAGGCGCGGTCAGAGCAGGCCCGCGGCGTCCAGCAGGTAGTCCGTCATCGGCTCGTAGAAGAACGGGTCGACGACGTGGTCGTCCAGCGGAATGGTCACGGCCATGACGCCCTCCGCCTCCCCCAGGAACAGCGCGGGATCGTTGCTGTCCGCGTACCCGATCGCATCGATCCCCCGCTGCCCCGCGCACCCCGCCCACCCGTGGTCGGCGAAGACAAGATCGGGAAGCGCCTCCCCCTGCCTCTCCAGCCCGTCCAGGATCGCCGTCATCGGCGCGGGCGAGTGCGTGTGCCACAGGCTGGCGCCCCGCTCGAAGACGGCCACGTCCGCGAACTGCACCACGTACCCCTCGTCCGCGGTCAGCCCGCCCGGAATCCGTACGACATCGCACCCGGCGCCGCGCAGTGCTCTCGCGGTCGCCCCGTGCACGTTGAGCAGCGCGCCGGGGTGCCCGGTCGCGAACAGCACCCGCTGCCGGTCGTCCACGGCCTTGCGCAGCCGCGCGGCTGCCCGGTCCAGCGCGTCTACGGTCAGCTCGGGGTCGATCGTGTCCTGCCCGTGCCGGTGCTCGGGATCGTCACTGACCCCGCACCGCTCGGCCATGACGGCGAGCACGTCCTGCTCGTCGGTCCACCGGTCGCCGAGCTCGATGCCGAGCCAGTAGTGCCGGTCGCCGTTGGCGAGCTTGCGGTAGTGGGAGAGGTTGTTGTCGCGCGGAGTGGCGACGTCTCCGGCGATGCGGGTGCTTACGAGGTGGTCGACGAGGGCGCCACGACTGAGTATCGGCATGGGGTCCATTCTGCCGGGCGTACTCACGGGCGCACGGGGGGTTCCGACGAGCGGGCAGGGTGCGGGTGGCGGGGTCGATCGGGGTGGCGGTGCGGCGGGCGGATGCTTGGGCACCGGCAGGCACCGGGGAGGGACACCGAAGGCGACGGATCGCCACACCCACACTTCACGTTTCGCTCTGCCCGTCGCACTCTGCCCGCGCTGCCGACGGGGTACCCCGTCGGAATAATGTCTCACTTACACGTGCAAGTGAGACATTATTTCGGCACCCCTGCCCTGCGCGCCCGCACAGGCCACCACCACTCCCGGCCCCGATCCGTTGGAACCGGGACTCGACCAGCCGCAGCCCACGCAATCCAGCCGGACCATCCCGCCCTCAGCCCCCCAACGCCCCGAACGCCCCATGCGCCAGCCGCCGCAGCAGTGCCTCCGTCGCACCACGCCCCGGAAGTCCCGAGCCCAGGTGCGGGGTCGAGTTGAGCAGGCCGAAGACGGCATGCACGGCCGCACGGGCCTCCGACTCCGGGGCGGACGGGTGCAGGTCCCGTACCGCCGTGACCCACAACTCCACGTACTGGCGCTGGAGTTGGCGTACGCGACGGCGGTCCGCGTCGCGCAGCCGGTCCAGTTCGCGGTCGTGGAGCGTGATCAGGGGGCGGTCGTCGAGGGCGAAGTCGATGTGGCCGTCGACGAGGGCGGCGAGGAGCGCCGCCGGATCCTCGGGGGCCGCGGCGACCCGGGCCTGTCCGCCCTCCAGGAGGCGTTCGCTGATGCCGACCAGCAGCTCCGCCAGCATCGCGTCCTTGCCCGCGAAGTGCCGGTAGAGGCCGGGGCCGCTGATGCCGACCGCCGCGCCTATCTCGTCGACGCCGACCCCGTGGAAACCACGCTCGGCGAAGAGGCGGGCGGCCTCCTTGAGGATCTGCTCGCGGCGGGTGGGGGCCGTGACCCGGGAGGAGACGGTGGCGGAGGCTTTGGCGCTGCTCATGGAGAGCATTCTAGACCGTCCGGTTAGCGGTCGTTAACCTGTTCGACATACGGACCGCACGGCCCGCGCCCCGGCGATCACCGACCGCGAATTCCCGGGGATCCCCTTCCTTCGGCGAAAATTCGCCGGCCGTGAATTCGCCGACCAGTCAAGGAAACGGATCACAAAGGCAACGGGCAGTAAAGGCGACGCGATACCGCGCCCGAACCGTACCTCAGCCGTGATTCGCCCAGAAAAAGGCACCCATCACGATAAGGAGCCCGCAGCCGACGACCGCGCCGATTCCCGGGTTCCTGCGGGTGACGGCGGCCTTGATCAGCAGGATCACGGCCGGAATCCAGCCGGCCGCGTAGACCGCCCATGCCGTGGTCGACACCGAGGCGCTGCCGTTCGCCTTGAACAGCACCCAGGCGACCAGCACGAACAGCGCCGGCGCGGCCCAGAGGTTCCGCTCGATCGTTTCCTGACGTTCCGACATGGGTGGTTCCTCCTGCGTGTGTGGTGTGGGGTGAGCGGCGGCCTCCTCACCCCACGCAAGGAGGCCGCCGTGCTGCGTTACTCGGTGCTTCTCGGTGCTTCTCGGTACTACGCGGTACTACCCGGTCTAGAAGTGGCTGACCAGGTAGGTGATGATCTCGTCAATGACGTACGCGGGAGCGGCCTTGATGGCCCACTTCAGCGGGTTCCAGTTGGACAGGCTGTTGACCCACCGCTTGAAGGCGGCGCGGCCCTTCTTGGCCGCCTTGATGGCAGCCTTGCCGTACTTGCTGTTCACGATCTTCTGGATGAGCTTCTTGGCCAGCTTGCTGATGCCCTTGGCCTGGACACCACGTGCGTCCTGGCCGACCGCTGCCCCCGCAGCAGCAGCGGCAGCGGACTGGGTCTGCGCCTGGAGCTTGATCGCACCGACCGCACCCGCGTCGCGGACCGGGGCGGTGGTGGCGATGGAGGAGACCGTCTGGGTCGAACGGTTCTCCACCGCGGATGCCGCCGGGGCCGCGACACCGATGGCGAGTGCTGCCGTGAGCGCGGCAGCGGTCATGCGCATCTTGTTGTTCACGAGAATTCCTCCTCATTGCCCGTGAGGAAAGGGATTTCAAGGAGCGGTTCTTGATTTCCTTTTCCCGGCCGGTCTTTCCGGCTGGCAAGAAGTACTCTCCAATTCGGGGCCCCCTTCGCACCATTGGACCTTCGGGAGGTGTCCGGAAGTGCATGGCACCGGAGGGAGTCGTACGAACGGGCAATGCCCGGAAGGGCATTGCCCGTTCGGGACCCGGAGCCCGCACCGCACCCCGGGCCCCGCGCACCCCGCTCCCCCTACAAGTGCCGCCGGCAGCCCACCTGCGGGCACACCAACTCGTGGCGCGCATAGGCGAACAGGGCCGCCTCCAGTCGTGAAGCGACACCGATCTTGCCCATGATGTGCGTGAGATGGGCCTTCACCGTCCGCTCCGCGATGCCGAGCGTCCTGGCGATCTCCCGGTTCCCCGCACCGGTACCGACCCGCACGAGCACTTCGCGCTCGCGGCCGGTCAGGTTCTCCACTCCGCCGGGGTCTCCCGGCAGTTCGGTGGTCAACTCGCAGTGGTCCTGGGTCATGTTGTTCTGTAGAGCCACGATGGTCACAGCCTCCCCGTACATCACGCTGCTCACAAGGACATCGACACGCTAGATCAGGACGTTCGCACGCGTGAAACAGTTCCGGGTCCCTGCCCCTTTTTCACACGCTTCCGCCACCTCCCGCCCCGGCCCGGGTTTGCCTACAACTCCCGCACGCCGACCGCTCTTTGGGGCAGATGGGAGGTATGCCCCCCGTGCCCTCTTTGCAAGTTCGCAGCAAATACTCAGCCTGCTCGCACCGAGGCCCCGCCGCAGGCCGGGGAAAGCCTGGACAACGGGGTTAGCGCTCGTTAACATCGGAGGGAGTGTTAACGGTCACTAACCTGACTGACATCCGGCGGGCAAGGGAGCTCGACAGAATGCAGCAAGCACCGGTGCTGACCAGCACCGCGGATCCGTCGTCGGCGGCCTGGCAGGCCAACGAGGCCGCCCACCGGAAGCTCTCGGACGACCTCCGCGCCCGTCTCGCCACCGCGCGGCTCGGCGGCGGCGAGAAGTCCCGGGCCCGGCACGTCGCGCGCGGCAAGCTGCTGCCCAGGGACCGGGTGGACGCCCTCCTCGACCCGGGCTCACCCTTCCTGGAGCTGGCCCCGCTCGCCGCGAACGGGATGTACGACGACCAGGCCCCGGCGGCGGGCGTGATCGCCGGGATCGGGCGGGTGAGCGGCCGCGAGTGCGTGATCGTCGCCAACGACGCCACCGTCAAGGGCGGCACGTACTACCCGATGACGGTGAAGAAGCACCTGAGGGCGCAGGAGGTGGCGCTGGAGAACCGCCTCCCCTGCCTCTACCTCGTCGATTCCGGCGGCGCCTTCCTCCCCATGCAGGACGAGGTCTTCCCCGACCGCGAGCACTTCGGGCGGATCTTCTACAACCAGGCGCGGATGTCCGGCGCCGGGATTCCGCAGATCGCGGCCGTCCTCGGCTCCTGCACGGCGGGCGGGGCGTACGTCCCCGCGATGAGCGACGAGGCCGTGATCGTACGGAACCAGGGCACGATCTTCCTCGGCGGTCCGCCGCTCGTGAAGGCGGCCACCGGCGAGGTCGTCACCGCCGAGGAGCTGGGCGGCGGCGAGGTCCACTCCCGTACGTCCGGGGTCACCGACCACCTCGCCGAGGACGACGCGCACGCGCTGCGGATCGTACGGAACATCGTCGCGACGCTTCCCGACCGCGGCCGACTGCCCTGGTCCGTCAAGGCGGTCGAGGAGCCCTCGGTCGACCCCGCCGGGCTGTACGGGGCGGTCCCCGTCGACTCCCGCACCCCCTACGACGTACGCGAAGTGATCGCGCGCGTCGTCGACGGCTCCCGCTTCCAGGAGTTCAAGTCGGAGTACGGGCAGACCCTGATCACCGGCTTCGCCCGCATCCACGGCCACCCGGTCGGCATCGTCGCCAACAACGGCATCCTCTTCTCGGAGTCCGCCCAGAAGGGCGCGCACTTCATCGAGCTGTGCGACCAGCGCGGCATCCCGCTGGTCTTCCTGCAGAACATCTCCGGCTTCATGGTCGGCCGGGACTACGAGGCCGGCGGCATCGCCAAGCACGGCGCGAAGATGGTCACCGCCGTCGCCTGCACGCGCGTGCCGAAGCTGACCGTGGTCGTCGGCGGTTCGTACGGCGCGGGCAACTACTCGATGTGCGGCCGGGCCTACTCCCCCCGCTTCCTGTGGATGTGGCCCAACGCGAAGATCTCCGTCATGGGCGGCGAACAGGCCGCGTCCGTGCTCGCCACGGTCAAGCGGGACCAGATCGAGGGCCGCGGCGAGGACTGGCCCGCGGATGCGGAGGAGTCCTTCAAGGACCCGATCCGCGCCCAGTACGAGACACAGGGCAACGCCTACTACGCGTCCGCCCGCCTCTGGGACGACGGTGTCATCGACCCCCTCGAAACCCGCCAGGTGCTGGGCCTCGCCCTGACCGCCTGTGCCAACGCCCCGCTCGCCGACCCCGCCTTCGGCGTCTTCCGGATGTGAGACCACTCATGACGACTGTGCCGACTTCACTCTTTGACACCGTACTGGTCGCCAACCGCGGCGAGATCGCCGTCCGCGTCATCCGCACCCTGCGCGAGCTCGGCATCCGCTCGGTGGCCGTCTTCAGCGACGCCGACGCGGACGCGCGGCACGTGCGCGAGGCGGACACGGCGGTACGGATCGGCCCGCCGGCCGCCTCCGAGAGCTATCTGCGCGCCGACAAGCTGATCGAGGCGGCGGTGCGCTCGGGCGCGCAGGCGATCCACCCTGGGTACGGATTCCTCGCGGAGAACGCGGAGTTCGCCTCCGCGTGCGCCAGTGCCGGGCTGGTCTTCATCGGCCCTCCCGCATCTGCGATCTCCCTCATGGGCGACAAGATCCGCGCGAAGGAGACGGTGCGGACGGCGGGCGTCCCGGTCGTCCCCGGCTCCTCGGGCTCCGGCCTGACGGACGATCAACTCGCCGTTTCCGCACGGGAGATCGGCATGCCGGTCCTCCTCAAGCCGTCCGCCGGCGGCGGCGGCAAGGGCATGCGCCTGGTCCGCGACGTCGCCCTCCTGGCCGACGAGATCGCCGCCGCGCGCCGCGAGGCCCGCTCCTCCTTCGGCGACGACACGCTGCTGGTGGAGCGGTGGGTCGACCGTCCCCGGCACATCGAGATCCAGGTCCTGGCCGACGGCCACGGCAACGTCGTCCACCTCGGCGAGCGCGAGTGCTCGCTCCAGCGCCGCCATCAGAAGATCATCGAGGAGGCCCCTTCGGTCTTCCTCGACGAGGCCACTCGCGCGGCGATGGGCGAGGCGGCGGTCCAGGCCGCCCGCTCCTGCGGCTACAGCGGTGCGGGCACGGTCGAGTTCATCGTCCCCGGCGACGACCCTTCCTCGTACTACTTCATGGAGATGAACACCCGCCTCCAGGTGGAGCACCCGGTCACCGAGCTGATCACCGGGATCGACCTGGTGGAGTGGCAGATCAAGGTCGCATCCGGCGCCGAACTCCCCTTCACCCAGGCCGACATCACCCTCACCGGCCACGCCGTCGAGGCCCGTGTCTGCGCGGAGGACCCTGCCCGCGGCTTCCTCCCCTCCGGCGGCACGATCCTCGCCCTGCACGAACCGCAGGGCAACGGCGTCCGCACGGACTCCGGGCTCTCGGTCGGCACGGAGATCGGCAGCCTGTACGACCCGATGCTGTCGAAGGTCATCGCGTACGGCCCGGACCGCCCCACCGCCCTGCGCAAGCTGCGCGCGGCACTGGCGGACACGGTGACCCTCGGCGTCCCGACGAACGCGGGCTTCCTGCGCAGGCTCCTCGCCCACCCGGACGTGGTGGCGGGCGATCTGGACACCGGGCTGGTGGAGCGGGAGGCGGAGTCGCTGATCGACGACACCGTGCCGGTGGAGGTGTACGCGGCGGCGGGGCTGCTGGCGCAGGCCGCGCTGGAAGGCGCGGGAGGCACGGGCTGGAGGGACCCGTTCGACGCGCCGAGCGGGTGGCGCCTGGGCGGCACCCCCGCCTGGACGGAGCACCACTTCAAGGTGCCGGGCCAGGAGCCGGTGACGGTACGGGTCCGCGAGCACGCGGGAGCTGCGGAGGTGTACCTTCCAGCTCCTGGGGGTACCCCCTGCTCGAAGAGCTTGGGGGAGTCTGAGGAGCGGGGGCCCGGGGGCGGCGCCCCCGCCGCGTCCGGGCCGGGCCCGGTTCCGGGAAGGGGCGGGGTCGGGGAGATCCTCCGTTCCCGGCTCGCCCCCGGCACACCCTCCGCGACCCGGGCCGTCCAGGCCCCGTCCCCTCTCACCGTCCAGGCCCCGTCCCCTCTCACCGTCGAGGTGGCCGGGCTCACGCACACCTTCACCCACGTCCCCTCGCCGGACGGCGACTGGCTCGGCCGCGACGGCCACGCCTGGCACCTCCAGGCGTACGACCCCGTCGCCGCCACCCTCACCGGCTCCGCCCACACCGGCGCGGACGCCCTCACCGCCCCGATGCCCGGCACCGTCACCGTCGTCAAGGTGGCCGTGGGCGACCGGGTCACCGCCGGGCAGAGCCTCCTTGTCGTCGAGGCCATGAAGATGGAGCACGTCATCTCCGCCCCGCACGCCGGCACCGTCGCCGAACTCGACGTCAAGGCCGGGGCCACCGTCGCCATGGACCAGGTCCTGGCCGTCGTCACCCCCGACGAGGAGGACACCGCATGACGCTCCCCATGGTCGTCAAGGACCCCCGGCTCCCCACCCGGGTGCGGATCTACGAGGTCGGCGCCCGCGACGGCCTCCAGAACGAGAAGGCCACGGTCCCCACCGGGACCAAGGCGGAGTTCATCCACCGCCTGGCACGGGCGGGACTGGACACCGTCGAGGCCACCAGCTTCGTCCACCCCAGGTGGGTGCCCCAACTCGCCGACGCGGAAGCCCTGTTCCCGCAGCTCCAGGACCTGGCGGAGACGGTCAGGCTCCCCGTCCTCGTCCCCAACGAGAAGGGCCTGGACCGCGCCCTCGCCCTCGGCGCCCGCGACGTGGCCGTCTTCGCCAGTGCCACCGAGTCCTTCGCCAAGGCCAATCTCAACCGTACGGTCGACGAGGCCCTCGCCATGTTCGAGCCGGTCGTGGCCCGCGCCCGTACCGCGGGCGCACACGTCCGCGGCTACCTCTCCATGTGCTTCGGCGACCCCTGGGAGGGCGCGGTACCGGCCGCCCAGGTCGTGGCCGTCTGCCGCCGCCTCCTCGACATGGGCTGCGACGAACTCTCCCTCGGCGACACGATCGGCGTCGCCACCCCTGGACAGGTCTCCTCGCTGCTGACCGACCTGAACGCCGCCCGCATTCCGACGGAGTCCCTCGGCGTGCACTTCCACGACACCTACGGCCAGGCCCTCTCCAACACCCTGACCGCGCTGCGCCACGGCGTCACCACCGTCGACGCCTCGGCGGGCGGCCTGGGCGGCTGCCCGTACGCGAAGTCCGCCACCGGCAACCTCGCCACCGAGGACCTGGTGTGGATGCTCGACGGCCTCGGCATCGACACCGGCGTCGACCTCGCCCGCCTCACCGCCACCAGCGTGTGGATGGCGGAGCAGCTGGGCCGGCCCAGCCCGTCCCGCACCGTACGCGCCCTCTCCCACAAGGACTGAAGGACTACAGACGATGGACCACCGCCTCACCCCCGAGCACGAAGAACTCCGCCGCACCGTCGAGGAGTTCGCGCACGACGTCGTCGCCCCGAAGATCGGCGACCTGTACGAGCGCCACGAGTTCCCGTACGAGATCGTCCGCGAGATGGGCCGCATGGGCCTCTTCGGCCTGCCGATCCCCGAGGAGTACGGCGGCATGGGCGGCGACTACCTCGCCCTGGGCATCGCCCTGGAGGAGCTGGCCCGCGTCGACTCCTCGGTCGCCATCACCCTCGAAGCGGGCGTCTCGCTCGGCGCGATGCCGATCTTCCGGTTCGGTACGGAGGAGCAGAAGCGGGAGTGGCTGCCGAGGCTCTGCGCGGGCGAGGCGCTCGGCGCGTTCGGCCTCACCGAGCCGGACGGCGGCTCGGACGCGGGCGGCACCCGTACGACGGCCGTCCTCGACGAAGCGACCGACGAGTGGGTGATCAACGGCTCCAAGTGCTTCATCACCAACTCGGGCACCGACATCACCGCCCTGGTCACGGTGACGGCGGTGACCGGCCGCAAGCCGGACGGCAAGCCCCTGATCTCCTCGATCATCGTCCCGTCCGGCACCCCCGGCTTCACGGTCGCGGCCCCGTACTCGAAGGTCGGCTGGAACTCCTCCGACACCCGCGAGCTGTCCTTCTCCGACGTCCGCGTGCCGGCCGCGAACCTGCTCGGCGAGGCGGGCCGCGGCTACGCCCAGTTCCTGCGGATCCTCGACGAGGGCCGTATCGCCATCTCCGCGCTCGCGACCGGCCTCGCGCAGGGCTGTGTCGACGAGTCGCTGAAGTACGCGGGCGAGCGGCACGCCTTCGGGAAGCCGATCGGGTCGAACCAGGCCATCCAGTTCAAGATCGCGGACATGGAGATGCGGGCGCACATGTCCCGCATCGGCTGGTACGACGCGGCGTCGCGCCTGGTCAACGGCGAGCCCTTCAAGAAGCAGGCCGCCATCGCCAAGCTCTACTCGTCCACCGTCGCCGTCGACAACGCCCGCGAGGCCACCCAGATCCACGGCGGGTACGGCTTCATGAACGAGTACCCGGTGGCCCGCATGTGGCGCGACTCCAAGATCCTGGAGATCGGCGAGGGCACCAGCGAGGTGCAGCGGATGCTGATCGCGCGTGAGCTCGGCATGCAGGCCTGACCCGAATTCCCCGTACGGACGCTGCCGTACGGGCGGAAACCGGACACCGTCTTCAGGCCAACAGAAGGTTAGGCTAACCTTCCTAGGACCTTCTGGTCCCGGCCCCGGCTCCGCGCTCCGCCCGTACGAAAGCAGACCTCCCATGTCCTACCGGCCCCGCCTGTCCCGTCCCACCCGCCGAGGCGTCCTCGCCGTCGGCGGTGCGCTCGGCGCCGGCGCCGCACTGGCCGCGTGCGGCGGCGGGAAGGCTTCCGGCAGCAAGACGGAGGAGGGCGGCGGGAAGTCCGGCCCCTGGACCTTCGTCGACGACCGCGGCACGAAGGTCGAGACCAAGGCCTTCCCGAAGAGCATCGTCGCCTTCACCGGCACGGCCGCCGCGCTGTACGACTACGGCATCGAGGTCAAGGGCGTCTTCGGCCCGACCAAGGGCAAGGACGGCAAGCCCGACGTCCAGGCCGGCGACATGGACGTCGCGAAGCTCGAAATCATCGGCAACGTCTACGGCGAGTTCGACGTCGAGAAGTACGCCAAACTGATCCCCGATCTGCTGATCACCGACATGTGGCAGAAGGACGTCCTCTGGTACGTCCCGGAACAGTCCGCCAAGAAGATCTCCTCGCTCGCCCCGAGCGTCGCCCTGTGGGCCTCCGGCACCAACATGGAGAAGGCCCTGGCGCGCCGCGCCGGTCTGGCCGCCTCGCTCGGCGCCGACCTCAGGGCGAAGAAGACCGTCGAGGCCAAGGCCCGCTTCGAGAAGGCCGCCGCACGGCTGCGTGCCGCCGCGAAGGCCCGCCCGGAGATCAAGGTCATGATCGGCTCGGCCTCCGCGGAACTCTTCTACGTCTCCCTCGCGAAGATGAGCGCCGACACCCTGTACTTCCAGGAGCTGGGCGTGAGGTTCATCGAGCCGAAGGTCGACGCGCAGGGCTTCTTCGAGGGCCTGAGCTGGGAGAACGTCGGCAAGTACAAGCCCGACGTGATCATGATGGACAACCGCTCGGCGGTCCTCCAGCCCAAGGACATCGCGAACAAGCCGACCTGGGCGCAGTTGCCCGCCGTCAAGGCCGGCCAGGTGATTCCGCGCGTCACGGAGCCGATCTACTCGTACGCCAAGTGCGCGCCGATTCTGGAGGACTTGGCGAAGGCGATCGAATCCGCGAAGAAGGTCGCCTGACCTCTGTCCGGGGCGCGGTGTCCGGGCACCGGGTCCGGGCCAGGTGTCTCAGCCCGTCCGGCGTTTGAGGACGCGCGGCGCAGCCGTGCACCGGGCGCAGCCCGGAAACAGCAACCCCCACCCCCGCCAGGAGGCCGCCCGTGTCCGACCGGACGATCCCGTACCGTCTCTTCCACCTGAGCGTCCTGCGCACCGAGCGGCTCAGCCCCTCCCTGCTGCGCGTCACCTTCGGCGGTCACGGCGACGAGGGCCTCGCCGGGTTCGCCTCCGGCGGCCGGGACCAGTCGCTGTCGCTCTTCCTGCCGCACCCCGGCCAGGACGCCCCGGTGCTGCCGCCGGAGACGGACCCCGACTGGTTCGCCTCGTACCGGACGATGCCCGACGGGACACGCGCGGTCATGCGCTCGTACACCGTCCGCGCCCAGCGCACCCGGCCGGCGCCGGAGATCGACATCGACTTCGCGCTGCACCCGGACGGCGGCCCCGCCTGCCGCTGGGCGGAGCAGGCGGCCCCGGGCCACCGGGTCACCGTCCTCGGCCCGGCCGTCGCCGACAACACGGGCGTCCGTTTCCGCCCCGCCGACGACACCGACCACGTCCTGATCTGGGCCGACGAGACGGCGCTGCCCGCCGCATCCGCCGCCCTGGAGCAGCTGCCCGCCGGGATGCCCGTCAAGGCGTGGATCACCGTCCAGCACCGGGACGACGCCGTGCGGCTGAAGACCGCGGCCGACGCCGAGATCACCTATCTCGTACGGGACGACCACGCCCCCGCCCCCGTCGAGGCGCTCGCCGCCGCCGAACTGCCGGACGGCGGCGTGCCGTACGTCTGGATCGCGGGCGAGTCCTCTTCCGTACGCGCCCTGCGCCGGCACTTCGTGAACGAGCGGGGCTACGACCGCCGCCGGATCACCTTCACCGGCTACTGGCGGCGCGGCCTCACCGAGGACGGCCTGCGGGAGACCCCCTCGGAGTACGAGGTCTCGTAACCCCCGCCCCACGGACAGGGAGGGGTGCACCGGACGGTCCCGGTG
>NZ_JBSGZD010000100.1:0-24994 GCF_053610825.1 Streptomyces sp. NPDC054863
CCACTCTGCTGTTGAGCGGTGCCCGCCTCACCGACGGCCGCACGGTCGACGTCCGGCTCAGCGGGGGGCGCATCGAAGCGGTCGGTACGGCGGGAAGCCTTCCGGCGCACGGCGCCTCGCGCGAGGATCTCTCCGGCTTCCTGCTGCTGCCCGCCCCCGCCGAGCCCCACGTGCACAGCGACACCGCGCTGACGGCCGACGCGGGCGGTCCCGTCTCGTACGCGACGGAGGACGTCCAGCGGCGGACCACACAGGCGGCGCTGCTGCAGCTCGGGCACGGCGCGACGGCGCTGCGCTCGCACGTGCGCATCGGGGACGTGCACGGGCTCGGCCCGATGGAGGCGGTCCTCCGGTCGCGGCGGTCGCTGCGCGGGCTCGTGGACCTGTCGGCGGTGGCCGTGCCTCGGCTGCTGACCGGGGTGGCCGGGGCGGACTCCCTGGCGATGCTGCGGGACGCGGTGAAGATGGGCGCCTCCGTGGTGGGCGGCTGCCCGGACCTGGACCCTGATCCGGCCGGATACGTGGAGCGGGTGCTCGAAGTGGCCGCCGAGCACGGCTGCCCCGTCGATCTGCACACGGAAGGTGACGACCCGGCGCGGCTGGCGCGGCTCGCGGCGATGGCCGGCGGACTGCGCCCCGGGGTCGCCATCGGTCCGTGCGGAGGGCTCTCGCGGCTGCCTCTTGAGGTGGCGACGCGGGCCGCCGACCAGCTCGCGGCGGCCGGAGTGAGCGTGGTCTGCCAGCCGCAGGGCGGGTGCGGCGCGGTGGACCAGCGGGGAGTGGCGCCGGTACGGCTGCTGAGGGCGGCCGGAGTGCGGCTCGCGGCGGGCAGTGGAGCGCTGCGGGACGTGGCCAACCCGGTGGGGCGCGGGGACCCTCTTGAGGCGGCGTACCTGCTCGCCTCACAGAGCGGGATGCGCCCGCAGGACGCGTACGACACGGTGGCGACGGCGGCGCGCGAGGCGATGGGGATGCCCGAAGTACGGCTGGAGGCGGGGTTCCCGGCGGAGCTGGTGGCGGTACGCGGCGAACGGCTGTCGGGCGTGCTGTCGCTGGCGTACAGCCGGATCGTGGTGCACCGGGGGCGTGTGGTGGCGCGGACCAGCGCGGTGCGCGAGTACTGCGACACGGTGGCGGCCGTGGAGCTCGAACTGCCGCGCCAGGGGCGGGCAGGGACGGGCACCGGGACCGGGCCTGGGACCGGGGCGGGGGCGTGAGCACCGTCGGGCCGGGCGCTGAGCGCCGCAGGGGCGGACCACCGACCCCGGTCGGGGCGAGGTCCTGAGAGAGCCGGTACGGGGCGCTGGGCGGCGTCGGGCAGAGCGATGAGCACCGTCTGGCGGGGCGTCGGGCGGGGTGACCGTACAGCCGCTCGGAGGGTGGTGCGGGCGGCACTCTGAGCGGGGGCGGCCCGGTGGGCGTACGGTCGGAAACATGCGCACTGTCATCGCTGGTGGACACGGTCAGATCGCGCTGCGGCTGGAGCGTTTGCTCGCCGCACGCGGAGGTGAGGTCGCGGGCATCGTCCGTGACCCGAAGCAGAGCGACGACCTGCGGGCGGCGGGCGCCGAACCGGTCGTGCTCGACCTGGAGTCGGCGTCGGTCGAGGAGGTCGCCGCCGCCCTTGAGGGCGCCACCGCGGCCGTCTTCGCGGCCGGCGCGGGCCCGGGCAGCGGGGCCGGCCGCAAGGACACCGTGGACCGCGACGCGGCCGTGCTGTTCGCGGACGCCGCAGAGCGGGCGGGCGTACGCCGCTATGTGGTGGTGTCCTCGATGGGCGCCGACCCGGCGCACCCGGGTGACGAGATCTTCGACGCGTACCTGCGGGCCAAGGGGGCCGCGGACGCGGACGTACGGGCCAGGGACGGTCTGGACTGGACGATCCTGCGCCCCGGGCAGCTGACGAACGACGCGGGGACCGGACTGGTGACCCTGGGCGCTTCCACGGGACGCGGTCCTGTGACGCGGGACGACGTGGCGGCGGTGCTGGCGGAGCTGCTGGAGACGCCGTCGACGACGGGGCTGACGCTGGAGCTGATCGGGGGAAGCGTGCCGGTGTCGGTGGCGGTGAAGGACGTGGCCGGGAACTGAGCGCCGGGGACGGAACTGCGCGGCGGGGCCGATGAGTTCGGTGCCGCCGCGCAGTCGTCACTCGTGACGCGTACGGACCCGGAAGGTGACGCGTACGGACCCGGGAGGCCGGGCGGAACGAAGGAGTGTCATGCGATACGAGCCCGTGGTGGTGGAGCGCGACGAGCAGCCCTACGTGGCGATCCGGGGGCGGGTCGGGATGGACGGCTTCGGCCTGATCGCCGACCGCATTCCGGAACTCTTCGGCTGGCTCGCGGCGCGGGGAACCCAGCCGCTCGGCGGACCGTTCTTCCGGTACAACCTGATCGGCGCGAAGGGGGAGTTGGAGATCGAGGCGGGCGTTCCGGTGGCGGTGCCGCTGCAGCCGGAGGGCGATGTGCTGTCGGGCCTGCTGCCCGCGGGCAAGTACGCGACGGTGACGCATTTCGGCCACCCCGACGAGCTGATCGATGTCACGGCGGAGCTGCTCGCGTGGGCCGAAGGGCAGGGCCTGAAATGGGACATGACGGCGACGGAGGACGGTGAGCGCTGGGTCGGCCGACTGGAGACGTACAGGACGGATCCGCGCGTGGAGCCGGACCTGAACAAGTGGGAGACGGAGCTGGCTTTCCGCCTGGCGTCCGGGTAGCGGCCGATGCCTCTGGCGGCCGGAAAACCCGAAGGCCCCCGCTCTGCGTTTCCGCAGATCAGGGGCCTTCTTTTGTGGCGGCGCCAGGATTCGAACCTGGGTAGGCTAAGCCGACGGATTTACAGTCCGTTCCCATTGGCCACTCGGGCACACCGCCATGGGATGTCTCCGCGGATCTTCGCCTGGTGGCGCTTTTCCCTGGGGACGACGTAAACGATACCTGATGACCAGGGGTGCTCCGCCACTCGATTGATCAGCACCCGCCGTCCGTACGGGTGGCTAGGCTTTGTGCCGTACGCAGGGCCTCGCGCCCGGGGCGTGCGCGCCGCATCCGTCACCCACATCAAGGAGCCACAGGACATGGCCGACTCCAGTTTCGACATCGTCTCGAAGGTCGAGCGGCAGGAGGTCGACAACGCCCTCAACCAGGCCGCGAAGGAGATCTCGCAGCGCTACGACTTCAAGAACGTCGGTGCCTCGATCTCGTGGTCCGGCGAGAAGATCCTGATGGAGGCGAACTCCGAGGAGCGCGTCAAGGCGATCCTCGACGTCTTCGAGACCAAGCTGATCAAGCGCGGGATCTCGCTGAAGGTGCTGGACTCGGGCGAGCCCCAGCTGTCCGGCAAGGAGTACAAGATCTTCTCGTCCATCGAGGAGGGCATCTCCCAGGACAACGCGAAGAAGGTCGCCAAGATCATCCGCGACGAGGGCCCCAAGGGCGTCAAGGCGCAGGTGCAGGGCGACGAACTGCGGGTCAGCTCGAAGAGCCGCGACGACCTGCAGACCGTGCAGACGCTGCTCAAGGGCAAGGACTTCGAGTTCGCGATCCAGTTTGTGAACTACCGCTGAGGCGCTGTCGCCGGCAGCTGATGCGGTAGGCGTTCTCCGAACGGGGGCGGTGGGCGGCTTCGGGCCGACTCCCGCCCCCTTCGCACGGCCACCCTCCCCCTTCGCGCGCCCCTCCTTCGTGCGCCCTTCCCAGGGCCGTCTTCACCGGGAGCGCCATGTCCGAATTCCGCCAGATCTTGTGCGGCCGGGGGCGCAGAATCGGTGGCATGGAGCGTGGTGAGTACTGCGCGGAGAGGATGGGGTCATGACTGTTTACGCGACCCTCGACAGCCCGCTGGGCGAATTGCTGCTGGTGGGCGAGGAGTCCCCGGCCGCACCCGGCGGGATCGCGCTGGTGTCGCTGTCGGTGCCGGGGCAGAAGGGCGGGGCGGTCGTCCGCGAGGAGTGGCGGCACGCGCCGGAGCTGTTCGCCGCGGTGGCGACGCAGCTCAAGGCGTACTTCGCCGGGGAGCTGACGCGCTTCGAGGTCACGTACGCGGACGGGGTGGGGACGGAGTTCCAGCGCCGGGTGTGGAGTGCGGTGGACGGTGTTCCGTACGGGGAGACGACGTCGTACGGGAAGCTCGCCGAGTCGATCGGGGCGTCGCGGGCGGCGGTCCGGGCGGTCGGCACCGCGATCGGGCGCAATCCGCTGCTGGTGGTGCGGCCGTGCCACCGGGTCGTGGGGGCGGACGGCTCGCTGACGGGGTACGCGGGCGGGCTGGAGCGTAAGCAGCAGCTGCTGGACCTGGAATGCGGCCCGTCGGCATGAGGGAGGTGGCGCCGTGACCGGATTGTTCGAGCTGCCCCGGGCGGAGGTGGCGCCGGGCGCGGTGCACGTACCCGGGTGGCTGTCGCTGGAGGAGCAGCGGGAGTTGGTCGTGGCGTGCCGTGCGTGGGCGCGTGGGCCGGTGCCGCTGCGGCACACGCGGCTGCCCGGCGGTGGGGTCATGTCGGTGCGGTCGGTGGGCCTGGGCTGGCACTGGCAGCCGTACCGCTACACGCGCACGGCGGGCGATGCGAACGGCGCACGGGTGGCCGAATTCCCGGGCTGGCTCGGCGACTTGGGCCGCCGCGCACTGGCCGACGCGTACGAGGACCGGAGCGCCGGCGACGGGTACGCGCCGGACGCCGGGCTGATCAATTTCTATGACGGCGACGCCCGGATGGGCATGCACCAGGACCGCGAGGAGCGGTCGTCGGCGCCGGTGGTGTCGTTGAGCATCGGTGACAGCTGCGTGTTCCGCTTCGGGAACACGGAGGGGCGCGGCCGGCCCTACACGGATGTGGAGTTGGGGTCGGGGGACCTCTTCGTCTTCGGCCGGGAGTCGCGGTTCGCGTACCACGGGGTGCCGAAGGTGCGGCCCGGCACGGGCGATCCGGCGACCGGGCTGGCCGCCGGACGGCTGAACATCACGCTGCGGGTGACGGGGCTGGGCTGAGGCCGCGCGGGCTCGCTCGCTAGTGGCGCGAGCGTGAGTGGCCGAAGAGGATCCGGTACGCGACGAGCAGGACGAGCGAGCCGCCGATGGCCGCGAGCCAGGTCGGACCGTCGAAGAACTGGTTGGCGATCTCGCGGTCCAGGAAGCGCGTCGAGATCCAGCCACCGATGAAGGCGCCGGCGATGCCGATCAGCGTGGTGCCGATCAGCCCGCCCGGGTCGCGTCCCGGCAGCAGGATCTTGGCTATGACTCCGGCGATCAGACCGAGGACGATCCAGCTGAGGATGCTCATGAGGGTCCCCCCGTGGGTGCGTACGTACGTGTGCGTGGTGCTTGTGCTGTGTCCTACGTACGGGAAGACGCGCTCGGGGCGGCAGGGGTTGCGCAGGTCAGCGGGCGGCGAAGGGCCGGTCCGTGGGAACGATCTCCTTGCCGAGGGGCAGCAGGGACACCGGAATCAGCTTGAAGTTCGCGATGCCGAACGGAATTCCGATGATGGTGATGCAGAGGGCGATTCCCGTGACGATGTGGCCGAGGGCGAGCCACCAGCCGGCGAGGACCAGCCACAGGACGTTGCCGACGCAGGACGGGGCGCCCGCGTCGCGGCGGTCGACGACGGTCTGGCCGAAGGGCCACAGGGCGTACAGGCCGATGCGGAAAGCGGCCAGGCCGAAGGGGATGCCGATGATCGTGATGCAGAGGATGAGGCCTGCGAGCAGGTAGCCCAGGAAGAGCCAGAATCCGCTCAGGACCAGCCATATGAGGTTCAGGAGTGTCTTCACGGGCGGTGTCCTGCCATCTGTTCGAGCCGGGCGATACGTTCCGCCATGGGCGGGTGGGTGGAGAACAGCTTCGCGGTGCCGTCGCCCGGGCGGAAGGGGTTCGCGATCATCATGTGGCTCGCGGTCTCGATCCGGGGCTCGGGGGGCAGCGGTAGTTGCTTCGTACCCGCGTCGAGCTTGCGCAACGCACTGGCCAGGGCGAGGGGATCGCCGGTGAGCTGGGCGCCGGACGCGTCTGCTTCGTACTCCCGGGAGCGGCTGACGGCGAGCTGGATGACGGAGGCGGCGAGCGGGCCCAGGATCATGATCAGCAGCATGCCGAAGATGCCGGGGCCCTCGTCGTCGTTGGATCTGCCGACGGGGATCAGCCAGGCGAAGTTGACCAGGAACATCACGACGGAGGCGAGGGCTCCGGCGACGGACGAGATCAGGATGTCGCGGTTGTAGACGTGGCTGAGCTCATGACCGATGACACCGCGCAGCTCGCGCTCGTCGAGGATCTGGAGGATGCCCTCGGTGCAGCAGACGGCCGCGTTGCGCGGGTTGCGGCCGGTGGCGAAGGCATTGGGCGCCTGGGTGGGCGAGATGTAGAGACGGGGCATGGGCTGGCGCGCGGCCGTGGAGAGCTCGCGGACCATGCGGTAGAGCTCCGGGGCCTCGAACTCGCTGACGGGCCGGGCACGCATGGCGCGCAGGGCCAGCTTGTCGCTGTTCCAGTACGCGTACGCGTTCGTGCCGAGCGCCACGAGGAGCGCGACGATCAGTCCCGTACGGCCGAAGAAGCCGCCGATGACGAGGATCAGTGCGGACAGTCCCCCGAGGAGTACGGCGGTCCTCAACCCGTTGTGCCGGCGGTGCACGGTGCGCCCTCCAAATGGTGCGGCAGGGGAACTCCTGGCTCGGTGGTGCTTCCACGTTCAGTGGACCCTCCCTTACTGGTCAACGCCAGGCGGGGGGAGCTAGTTCCCTTGTGCACCGGGGAGGGCGGTTAGGCCATCCGGGGCGGGTGTGCGGCGGCTACTGGAAGAGGTCGCCGGTCGCGAAGCGGAGGACGAGCTGGGGGGCACCGGAGAGGACGATTCCGGCTGCGAATGTCAGGACGATCGCCGTGGCGAGGGGGGCGGGGACGGGGAGCCTGTTGCGGCGGCGCGCCGCTGCGGCCTCTTGAGATGCCTGTGCGGCCTCTTGAGGGGTCGCCGCAGCCTCTTGAGGGGCCTGTGCGCCCGCCGGTGCGCGGAACAGCAGGGCCGTCCACTGGAGGTAGTAGTAGAGCGCGATCACGACGTTCACGGCCATGACGACGGCGAGCCAGCCGAGGCCCGCGTCGACCGCCGCCGAGAAGACGGTGACCTTGGCGAAGAGGCCGATGAGGCCGGGGGGCAGGCCGGCCAGGCAGAGCAGGAAGAAGGCAAGGGCGAGCGCTGCCAGGGGGTTGGTGGCGTACAGGCCGCGGTAGTCGGCGATGCGGTGCTGCGGCTTCGTACGGGCGACGAGGGCGGCGACGGCGAAGGCGCCGAGGTTCACGACGGCGTACATCAGGGCGTACGCGACGGTGGAACCGATCTGGGTGTCGCTGGAGTACGCGGCGGCGGCGATCGGGACCAGGAGGTAGCCGGCCTGGCCGACGGACGACCAGGCGAGGAGGCGGACGGCGCTGCGTGCGCGCGTGGCGGACTGGCGCAGGGCGGCGACGTTGCCGACGGTCATGGTGAGGGCGGCGAGGACGGCGAGCGCGGGGCCCCAGACGTCGGCGTACGACGGGAAGGCGACGACGGTGACCAGGATGAGGCCCGAGAAGCCGACGGCCTTGCCGATGACGGACAGGTAGGCGGCGATCGGCAGGGGTGCGCCGACGTAGGTGTCGGGGACCCAGAAGTGGAAGGGCGCGGCAGCCGTCTTGAAGGCGAAGCCGACCAGGGTGAGGGCGACGCCCGCCTTCGCGAGGGTGTCCAGCTGGGCGGGGACGTCGTCGAGGCGGGTGGCGATCTCGGTGAGGTGCATCGTGCCCGTCGTCGCGTACACGAAGCTGACGCCGAGGAGCATCACGGCGGTCGCGGTGACGGAGGACAGGAAGAACTTCAGGGCCGCCTCGGAGGACCGCTTGTCGCCGCGGCGCAGGCCGACGAGGGCGAAGGCGGGCAGGGAGGCGACCTCCAGGGCGACGACGAGGGTGGCGAGGTCGCGGGAGGCGGGCAGGAGGGCCGCTCCGGCCGCGGAGGACAGCAGCAGGAACCAGTACTCGCCGGCGGGGAGCTTCTTGTCGTCCTTGGCCGCCGTCATGGACAGGAGCGCGGTGAGGAGGGCTCCGCCGAGCACGAGGGCCTGGATCACCAGGGCGAAGTAGTCGGCGGTGTAGCTGCACACGGCCGGGTCGCCGACCAGGCAGAAGGTCTTGCGGTCGCCCTTGCGCAGGGGCAGGAGCGCCGCGAGGGCGACGGCGAGGCCTGCGACGGCGGCGATGCCGAGGAGGTGCTTGCGGCTCTCTCGTACGAACAGATCGGCGACCAGGATCGCCAGGGCGACGGCCGCGACAACGACGGGCGGGGCGATGGCGAGCCAGTCGACGGACTGGACGAGGCCGGCCGCGCCCTTGGCGCTCTCGGCGGCCATGGGAACGGCGTTCACGACTTGCCTCCTGCGAGGAGCTTCTGGACGGCCGGGTCGGTGAGGCCGAGGAGGACTGCGGGCCAGAGGCCGGCGAGGACGGTGAGGGCGACGAGCGGGGTCCAGGCGGCGAACTCGTAGCCCTGTACGTCGGCCACGGCGGGCGCTGCGTTCTCGCGGTCTTCGTGCCGCTCCCCCATGCAGACGCGGCGCACGACGATCAGCATGTACGCGGCGGTGAGCAGGGTGCCGAGGCCGGCGATCGCCATGAAGGTGAGGAAGGCGGGGCGGCTGAGGCCCGGAGCGGGGTCGAAGGCGCCGAACATCGTCAGCATCTCGCCCCAGAAGCCCGCCAGCCCCGGCAGCCCGAGGGAGGCGACGGCGCCGAAGGCGAGGAGGGCGCCGAAGCGGGGGGCGCGGCCGTAGAGGGCGGCTCCGGTGGCACCGGCGAGGGTGTCGAGGTCGGCGGTGCCGTAGCGGTCCTTGAGGGCGCCGACCAGGAAGAACAGCAGGCCGGTGATGAGGCCGTGGGCGATGTTGGCGAAGAGTGCGCCGTTGACGCCGGTGGGGGTCATGGAGGCGATGCCCAGGAGCACGAAGCCCATGTGCCCGACGGAGGAGTACGCGACGAGGCGCTTGAGGTCGCCCTTGGCTCCCTTGCGGGCGAGCGCGAGGCAGGCCAGGGACCCGTAGATGATGCCGACGACCGCGAAGGCGGCGAGGTACGGGGCGAAGGTCCGCATGCCGTCGGGGGCGATGGGCAGGGCGATGCGGACGAAGCCGTAGGTGCCCATCTTCAGCAGGACTCCGGCGAGGAGGACCGAGCCGACGGTGGGGGCCGCGGTGTGGGCGTCCGGGAGCCAGCTGTGCAGGGGCCACATCGGGGTCTTCACCGCGAGGCCGATCGCGATCGCCAGAACTGCCGTGACCTGCACGGATGTTGTCAGTCCACGGCCGTTGTCAGTGGCGAGTGCCACCATGTCGAATGTGCCGGAATTCAGGCCGATGAGGAGGAGGCCGAGCAGCATCACGACGGAGCCGAGCAGGGTGTAGAGGATGAACTTCCAGGCTGCCTGGGTGCGCCCGGCCCCGCCCCAGCGGGCGATCAGGAAGTACATCGGGATGAGGACCATCTCGAAGGCCAGGAAGAAAAGGACCAGGTCGAGGACGGCGAAGGTGGCGAGGGTGCCGGACTCCAGGACGAGGAGGAGAGCGACGAATGCCTTGGGGGACGGGCCCGCGGGCATTTTGAAGTAGCTGTAGAGCGCGCAGAGGAAGGTCAGCAGCGCGGTCAGTACGAGGAGGGGGAGCGAGATGCCGTCGGTGCCGAGATGGATCCGGATGTCGAGCGCCGGGATCCAGCTGATGTCGGTCGTGGCCTGCATCTTCGCGGGGTGGCTGTGGTCGAAGCCGAGCGCGAGGACGATCGCCGCGATGAGGACGACGCCTGTGACGACGACTCCGTGGCGCAGGACGGCCTGGTCGGGGCTGCGGCCCTTCAGTCCGGGCGGGGCCGGGAGGAGGGCGGCGCCGGCGCCGATGAGCGGGCCGACGACGATCAGTGCGAGAAGGAACTGCATCACGGATTCGCTGATATCGATCATGGCTCACGCTCCGGCGGCGACGAGGACGGCGGCGATTGCCAGGACGACGGAGCCTGCGATCAGGGCGCCGAGGTAGGTCTGCACGTTGCCGGTCTGGGAGCGGCGGACGGCGAAGCCGAGCCAGCGCGGAAGAGCGCCGGCGCCCCGGACGTACGTGTCGACGACCTCGCGGTCCAGGAAGCGGACCAGTTCGGCGGCTGCCTGGACGGGGCGGACGAACAAGGTGCGGTAGAGGGCGTCCAGGTGGAAGCCGGTGGCCGCGTGGCGGTGCAGCGGGCCGAGCAGGAGGCGGCCGGGGTCGTCAGGGTCCTGGGCTGAGGCGATGTTGCCGTAGGCCGCTTCGTGGGTGGCGATGGCCTCTTCCTCGGAGGTGGCCGGGTCCGCGTCGGGGTTGGCGGCGACCGCTCCCAGGGGGATGTTGCTGCCTGCCTTGTAGCGGAGGGCGCGCCAGGAGGCGTACGTCATGATCCCGCCGACGGCGGCGACACCGGTGCCGAGGACGGCGGTGGTGACGGTCGGGGTCAGGGCGTGCACGTCGAACCAGCCCGCGAGCCGGCCGACGGCCAGGCCGAGGGCGAGGGAGGGGACGGCGAGGACCCAGAGGACGGCGCTCATGGCGAGGGGCTGGCGGCCGTGATCGGGGGCGGCCGGGCCGCGACCGCGGAAGGCGAGGAGCCAGAGGCGGGTGGCGTACGCGGCGGTGAGGAGGGCGGTGAGGAGACCGGAGACCAGGACGACCCAGCCCGCCGTGACGGTGCTCGTGGCGGAGTCGCCGAGGGCGGTGTGCTCGGCGGCGACCAGGACGGCTTCCTTGGAGAAGAAGCCTGCGAACGGAGGGATGGCGGCGAGCGCGAGGAGCGCGATCGTCATCGTCCAGTAGGCGTCGGGGATGCGCTTGGTGAGGCCGCCCGTCCGGGACATGGCGGCCAGGGAGTTGGTGCCGGCGGCGTGGATGATCACGCCGGCGCCGAGGAAGAGCAGGGCCTTGAAGGCGCCGTGCGAGAGGAGGTGGAAGACGGCGGCACCGCGGTCGCCGACCGCGAGGGCGCCGGTCATGTAGCCGAGCTGGCCGATGGTCGAGTAGGCGAGGACCCGCTTGATGTCGTCCTGCGCGAGGGCGGCGAGGGCCGAGCCGACCATCGTGACCGCGGCCATCACGGCGAGGACGGTCATGGCTGCGGCGGAGGCCGCGAAGACGGGAAGGAGGCGGGCCACGAAGTAGACACCGGCGGCGACCATCGTCGCGGCGTGGATGAGCGCGGAGACGGGCGTGGGACCGGCCATCGCGTCCGGGAGCCAGGTGTGCAGCGGGAACTGCGCCGACTTGCCCGCGACACCTGCGACGAGCAGGAGCGCGATCAGGGTCGGGTGGTCGAGGCTCCCTGCCGCTGCGTACTTGAAGATGCTGTCGATCCGGAACGTACCGGCGTCGGCGGCGAGCGCGAAGAGACCGAACAGGAAGGGGACGTCGCCGAGTTTGGTGACCAGGAAGGCCTTGAGGGAGGCGGCGCGGGCTTCGGGCGTCTCCCAGTAGTGGCCGACGAGGAAGTACGAGCAGATGCCCATGATCTCCCAGCCGACCAGCAGCACCATCAGGTCGCCGGAGTAGACGACGAGCAGCATCGCGGAGGTGAAGAGGGAGACGAGAGCGGCGTACGAGGCGTAGCGCGGGTCGTCGCGCAGGTAGGCCGTCGAGTAGATCTGAACGCAGGTCGCGACGACGGTGACCAGGACGGCGACGAGGGCCGCGAAGCCGTCGATGTGCAGGGCGAGGTCGATGGGGACCGAGCCGGTCGGGGTGAGCCGCGTGGCGGCGTCGATCACCCTGTCCCCGCCCTGGTGCACGGCGACGGTGAGGGCGAGCCCGAGTGCGGCGAGCGTCGGCAGGAGCGCCAGCGGGCGTACGAAGCCGGGGGCCGTGCGGCCGAGGAGCAGGCCTGCGGCGGCGCCCAGGAACGGGAGGAGGGGGACGAGGACGGCGAGGGTCGTGGTGGTCACGCGGCGGCCTCTGCCTTCTGTGCCGGGCCGTCGGCGGGTCCGTCCGCCTGGTCGCCCGCCGGGTCTGCCGGGTCCGTCGGGTCCGCCGTCTCGGCGGTGTCGCGGAGCTTGTCGATGTCCGAGGTGCCGCGGTTGCGGTAGACCATCAGGACGATCGCCAGGCCGATGCCGATTTCGGCGGCGGCGATGGCGATGGTGAAGAGGGTGAGGGCCTGGCCGGTGTGCAGGGTGTCGCGGAGCCAGACGTCGAAGGCGACCAGGTTGAGGTTGACGGCGTTGAGCATCAGCTCGACGGACATCAGGACCAGGATCGCGTTGCGGCGGGCGAGGACTCCGTAGAGGCCGACGCAGAAGAGGAGGGCGGCGAGGACGGCCGGGTAGGCGAGGTGCATCAGCGCTGCTCCTTCTTCTCGGCGCCGGGGGCCTTTTTGTCGGCCTTGTCGGCCTTGTCGGCCTTCTTGGCGTCGAGGGCCTTCTTCCCGGCCTTCTCGGCGCCGGGGGCTTCGGCCTCGGCGCCGGGGGCTTCGGCCTCGGCGGCTGCCGCTTCTTCCTCTGCCACCGTGTTCTTGCGGGAGAGGACGATGGCGCCGACCAGGGCGGCCAGGAGCAGGACCGAGAGTGCTTCGAAGGGGAGCACCCAGTGCTGGAAGAGGACTTCGCCGGTCACCTTGGTGGAGCCCTGGACCGGTCCTTCCAGGTCGATCCAGGTGGTGCGGAAGGCGTCGACGACCACCCAGACCAGGGCTGCCGCCGCAGCGACGGCCACTGTCAGCGCGGCCGGGCGGTTGCCCGAATCGGCGTCCGGGGAGCGGCCGATGGGGGCTCTGGTGAGCATGAGGCCGAAGAGGAGGAGGACGACGACGGAGCCGACGTAGATCAGCACCTGGACCCAGGCGATGAACTCGGCGGTCAGGAGCAGGTACTCGACGGCGATGCCGCCGAGGGCGACGACGAGCCAGAGGGCGGCGTGCACCAGCTGCTTGGTGGTGACCGTGACGACGGCCGCGCCGAGGGTGACGATGCCGACCAGGAGGAAGGCGATCTCGACCCCGGTCGGGGAGAGGAAGCCGTGGCCGGCCGCGGCGAGGGTGGTCATCATGCCGACCCTTCCTGTTCTTGCGCTGCCGCCTCTTGCGCTGCCGCTTCTTGCGCTGCCGCCTGCTGGGCCGCTTCGAGTTTGTCGGCGGTCTTGCGGGCCGCCGCGATCTCCTTCGGTTCCTCCGCGCGCGGGTCGAGGGCGGGCGGCTCGGGCACGGTCCACATCCACTCGCGGAGCTTGTCCCGCTCGTGGGTCAGCTCGTGGATGTCGGTCTCCGCGTACTCGAACTCCGGCGACCAGAAGAGGGCGTCGAAGGGGCAGACCTCGATGCAGATCCCGCAGTACATGCAGAGCGAGAAGTCGATCGCGAAGCGGTCGAGGACGTTGCGGCTGCGCTCGCGCCCGCCGGGTGCGGCGGCCGGCACCGTCTCCTTGTGGGAGTCGATGTAGATGCACCAGTCGGGGCACTCGCGGGCGCACAGCATGCAGACCGTGCAGTTCTCCTCGAACAGGCCGATCACGCCGCGCGTACGGGGCGGGAGTTCGGGCTGCTTGTCGGGGTACTGCGCGGTGACGGTCTTCTTCGTCATCGTGCGGAGGGTGACGGCGAGGCCCTTGGCCAGGCCGCTCCCGGGGATGGGTGCCATGACTACTGGATCGCCACCTTCACGATGCCGGTGAGCGCGATCTGCGCGAGTGCGAGCGGGATGAGCAGGGTCCAGGACAGCTTCTGGAGCTGGTCCTCGCGCAGTCGCGGATAGCTGACCCGGAGCCAGATCACGACGAAGGCGAGGACGGCGGTCTTGAGGAGCGTCCAGACCCAGCCGAGTCCTTCGGCGCCCCACGGGCCGTGCCAGCCGCCGAGGAACAGGACGGTGGTCAGGCCGCAGACGACGACGATGCCCGCGTACTCGGCGAGCAGGAACAGCGCGAAGCGCAGCCCCGTGTACTCGGTGTACGCGCCGAAGATGATCTCCGAGTCGGCGATCGGGGCGTCGAACGGCGGGCGTTGCAGCTCCGCCAGTCCGGCCGTGAAGAAGATGAACGCGCCGATGATCTGCCAGGGCAGCCACCACCACTCCCAGGCGTTCAGGATGCCGGGCAGCGAGACCGTGCCGGCCGCCATCGCCACCGAGGCGGCGGCGAGCAGCATGGGGAGTTCGTACGCGAGGAGCTGGGCGGCGGTGCGCAGACCGCCGAGCAGCGAGAACTTGTTCGCCGACGCCCAGCCCGCCATCAGCGAGCCGAGCACTCCGACGCCCATGATCGCGAGCACGTAGAAGATGCCCGCGTCGATCTGCTGGCCGACGGCGGATTCGCTCGGGCCGATCGGAATGACGAGGAGGACCAGGAGGTACGGGAGGAGGGCGACGGCGGGGGCGAGCTGGAAGATCCGGCGGTCGGCGCCGTTGGGGACGACGTCTTCCTTCTGCGCGAACTTCACGCCGTCGGCGACGAGCTGGGCCCAGCCGTGGAAGCCGCCCGCGTACATGGGGCCGAGGCGGCCCTGCATGTGGGCCATCACCTTGTGCTCGGTCTGGCCGACCACGAGGGGCAGGACCAGGAAGAGGACGAAGACGATGACCAGCCGGAGGGCGACGTCGAGTACGTCGTTCACGCGGTATCGCCTCCGGCGGGGTGGGTGGGGTCGTCGGGACCGTGGGGACGGTCCGGCTCGTTGGGGCGGCCCGGGCGGGGCTCGGCCTCGGGGCCGGGGGGCGGCGCGGCTTCGGGGCCGGGGGCCGGTTCGGCTTGCGGACCGGCGGTCGGCACGGCCTGCGGACCGGGGGCCGGCTCGGCCTCCGGACCAGGGGTCGGCTCGGCCTCCGGCTCGGGGCTCGGGGCGGCCTCCGGCTCGGGGTTCGGCCGTGCTTCCCGCTCGGGGTTCGGCTCCGGGTCCGTTGCGCGTACGGCTGCGGGCTCGGGTTCCGTTTCCCGTACGCGCTCGGGGTCGGGGTCGGGCGCGGGGTCGGCGTCGGGCGCGGGCGCCGGTACGGGCCCGCCCTCAGGTACGGGCTCGGTCTCGGGCCCGTCGAAGGTGGGGCGGGCGTGGTGCCAGGGGGCGTCCGAGGTGCCGGTCGACGGGCGCTCGGCCGTGGCCGTGGTGTCGTCGGGCGGGGTCACAGGAGTGGGGGTCCGCTGCGCGGGGCCGTTCCCCTCCCCGCCCCTTCCCTCTGCAACATGTGCGGCTGCGCCGCGTGGCGGGGGCTGCGTCCCCGGGGCCCCGGGCTGCGTACTCGCAGCCGCCTGGCTCGCCGAACCGTCTGCAGCGCTGCGGCTGCGCCGAGGCGGCCTCGCCGTCGAAGCACCGGAGGTCTCGGCGCCCGAGGCCGGAGCCCCTGGACCTGTGGCCTCCGGTGGCGTCTGGCTGACGGAGCCCTGGCTCGCGCTGCGAGAACGGCGGGCGGGTGCAGCCGGTGCGGCTGCGGATTCCGATGCGGCCGGTGCAGGTGCGGCTTCAGGTGCACTCGGTGCAGGCGCAGGCGCAGCCGGTGCAGGCGGTGCAGGCGCAGCCGGTGCAGGCGGTGCTTCAGGTGCAGCCGGTGCAGGCGGTGCTTCAGGTGCAGCCGAGGATTCCCGTGAGGTCGGGGATTCCGGCGTCACCGGGGATTCCAGCGGCGCCGGAGAGACCGGTGCAGCCGGAGAGACCGGTGCAGCCGGAGAGTCGGGTGCTGCCGGAGGAACCGGGGTGCCGGGAGAGGCTTCCGGTGCTGCCTGCGATGCCGAGCCCTCGCTCACGCTGCGGCTGCGGCGGGCCGGGCGGTCGGCCACACCTGCGGCGCCCGCACGAGCAGCACCGCCACCCGCGCCCGCCGCGCCTGCCCTCGCTCCCCGTGCCGGACGTGCCGGGGCTGCCGGGAGTTGGCCCTTGAGGGGGCCCCATTCGTTGGGGTCGGGGACGCCGGGCGGGAGCATCTGGCGGCGCTTGGGGCCGCCGTGCTCCGCCTCGCCCGGTTCCTTGGCGCCGGGCCAGGCCTTGGCGACCCGCGCCGCCAGGACGAAGTCCTTGCGGAGGGGGTGGCCCTCGAAGGTGTCCGGAAGGAGGAGGGGCACGAGGTGCGGGTGGCCGGTGAAGTCGATGCCGAACATCTCGTGCGTCTCGCGCTCGTGCCAGCCCGCGCCCGCGTAGACGTCCACCGCGGTGGGGAGGACGGGAGCGGTGTGCGGCACGGTCGTACGGACCAGGAGGCGGCGGACCGCACGGCCTTCGAGAGAGACGACGTGGGCGGACACGCGGAAGCCCGTGCCCGGTTCGTCGACCGCGCTCAGCCAGTCGAAGTAGGTGCAGGCGAGCTTGGACCGGGCGATTTCGAGTGCGGAGATCCACGCGCCGACGGGCACGTCGACCGTCAGCAGGTCGTACGCCCGCTCGGCCGTGGCCTCCTCGCCGAAGACCTCGGTGACGGCGTCGGGCAGGCTGTCGTACGCGCTCACCGGTCACCAACTCCCGGGGCGGGGCGGGAGGAAGGCGCGGGTGGCGGGGTCACCAGATCGCTCTGCAATGCGGTAACGGACGGGCGGGCCGCCGAGTTCCCGTAGCGCTCCGCCAGCGACTCGCGGGCGATCTTCTCCTGGAGTTTGAGGATGCCCTGGAGAAGAGCTTCGGGGCGGGGCGGGCAGCCCGGCACGTACACGTCGACCGGGATGATCTGGTCGACGCCCTTGGTGACGGAGTACGAGTCCCAGTACGGGCCGCCGCAGTTGGAGCAGGCGCCGAACGAGATCACGTACTTGGGCTCGGGCATCTGCTCGTAGAGACGCTTCACGGCAGGGGCCATCTTGTCCGTGACCGTGCCGGAGACGACCATCAGGTCGGCCTGGCGGGGTCCTGGCGCGAAGGGGATCACGCCGAGCCGGATGAAGTCGTGGCGGGCCATGGAGGCCGCGATGAACTCGATGGCGCAGCAGGCCAGGCCGAAGTTGAAGACCCAGAGGCTGTAGCGGCGGCCCCAGTTGAGGACCACCTTCATCGGCTCGGGCGCGAGGCGGGACAGGACGCCGAGGCGCTGCGGAGTGGGCAGGTCCACCGGGGCGGTCTCCGGAACGGGCTGCGGAACGGGCTGCGGAGTGGGGGTCACGTCCATTCGAGGACGCCCTTCTTGTATGCGTACAGCAGACCCACGGCCAGGAAGCCGAGGAAGATGAACATCTCGATCAGCGTCGTGGCGCCGTATCCGGGTGCGGCGAACACCGTCGCCCACGGGAACAGGAAGATCGAGTCGACGGCGAAGATCACGTACAGGAACGCGTAGACGTAGTAGCGGACCTGGGTGTGCGCCCAGCCCTCGCCGACGGGGTCGACTCCGCACTCGTACGTCAGGAGCTTCTCCGGCGTCGGCACCACCGGGCGCAGCAGGCGCCCGGCGCCGAAGGCCACGGCGACGAAGAGCACGCCGACGACGGCAAGCAGGCCGACGACCGAGTAGCTCTGGAAGTAGCTCGCGGCCGTCACGGTGGTGGCCGTGTGTTCCGCCACCACGGAGTGTCCCGCCGCCAAGAAGTGGTCCGCCGCCAATTCGATCGGCACGGTCGGTTCCGGCACGTCCCGTCCCTCGCTCCCCGGCCTCTCGGCGCCCTGTCGGCCGCCGGTCGGCGGTCGTTGATCTGTACGCACGGGAGTCTAGGGCCTGGTAAAGCCACGGTAAGCAGTTGCGTCACGTCGGCAAGCGGCCGTGGTGGGGTTGTCCCTACCCCCCGCACCCCGCCCACCCCATGGCGTGCGGGTGCCCGGACCGGCAGTCTTGGGCACATGACCGTAAGCTCCGGTGCGCACTCGCCCGGCTCCGACCTGCTGCCTCCTCCCGCTGCCTTCGCCTATGGCCAGCACACGTGGAAGGAGGTCGTGCATCTGCTGCTCAACCTCCCCGCGGCCCTGTTCGGGTTCGTGTACGCGGTGCTCTCCGTCGTGCTGGGCGCCGGTCTCGCCGTGACCGTGGTCGGGCTGCCGCTGCTGGCGGCGGGGCTGATGGGGGCGCGCCTGATCGGCGGCTGGGAGCGGGCACGCGCGCGCGTGCTGCTCGATGTGCGGGTGGAGGAGCCGAGTCCGCTGCGGGCGGCGCGGGAGCAGGACGGCTTCTTCCCCTGGCTGTGGACGACGCTGAAGGACCCGGTGGGCTGGCGTTCGGTGCTGTACTCGGTGATCCGGCTGCCGTGGGGCGTGCTGACGTTCATGCTGACGCTGGTGAGTCTGATCGCGCTGTGGCCGGTGCTGGGGTACATCACACGGGGACTGGCCAACGCGGACCGGACGATGGTGCGCGGGCTGCTGTCGCCGTCCGGCGAACTGGAGCGTCGTATCGCCGAGCTGGAGTCCGACCGGGGTGTGGTCGTCGACACGGCCGCCGCCGACCTGCGGCGCATCGAACGCGACCTGCACGACGGGGCGCAGGCCCGGCTCGTCGCCCTGGCGATGGGGCTCGGGCTGGCGAAGGAGAAGCTGCTCGACGACCCGGAGACCGCCGCGCTGATGGTCGGCGAGGCGCACGGGGAAGTGAAGCTGGCGCTGCAGGAGCTGCGCGACCTGGCCCGCGGCATCCACCCGGCGGTGCTGACCGACCGGGGCCTGGACGCGGCGCTGTCGGCGATCGCGTCGCGGTGCACGGTGCCGGTGAAGGTGAAGGCCGATCTGGGCGAGCGGCCGGCGGAGGCCATCGAGGGCATCGCGTACTTCACGGTCTCCGAGCTCCTGCAGAACGTCAGCAAGCACAGCGGGGCCCGGACGGCGACGGTCGAGGTGTGGCGCTCCGGGGCGCGGCTGCTGATTCAGGTACGGGACGATGGGTGCGGTGGCGCGCGGCTGGACGGCGGCACCGGCATGGCGGGGCTCGCGGACCGGCTCGGGGCGGTCGACGGGCTGTTCACGGTGAACTCGCCGCCGGGCGAGGGGACCACGGTGACTGCGGAACTGCCGTGGCGGGCGCGGGTGTCGGCCGGAGCAGGTGCGTCTGCGGGCACTGGTCGGCCTGCGGGAAACCGCAGTGCCGGGGCTGGGGAAAACCCCAGGAAAAGACGGTGAATTACCTCATGGTCCGGGACGCCCCGCTCCCGCAGTCTTGAACCAACGCACCTGCTGAGCACATGGAAGAACGGACAGGATCATGGCCACGGATTACGCACCACGCACCGGGGAAAACCGGCCCCGGGAGCACCGCGTCCCGCCGGTGCTCCGCGCGCCGTTCGAGGGCCGCGCGTGGCGCGAGCTCGGCTATGTGCTGATCGGTCTGCCGATCAGCATGGCGGCTTTCGTCCTCGCGATCACGACCGTCTCGCTGGGGGCCGCTCTGCTGGTGACCTTCCTCGGCATCCCGGTGCTCGCGGCGGGGCTCGCCCTGTTCCGCGGCTTCGGTGTGCTGGAGCGGGCGCGGGCACGGGGCCTGCTGGGTCTGGACGTGCCGGACCCCCGGCCGCTGCGTCCGGCCAAGCCCGGGCTGATGGGCTGGGTCGGGGCCGTCCTCAAGAGCGGGGTGTCCTGGCGTCATCTGCTCTACGGAGTCCTGCACATGCCGTGGGCGGTCTTCGCGTTCGGCGTCTCGGTGGTCTTCTGGACGTTCGGCCTGCTGGCCTTCACGTACCCGCTGTACGGATGGGCCATCACGCAGAGCAACGGCGCGCACGGCATCCAGCTCTACGGCGGCATCAGCCACGAGGTCTACCTCGACGCGCCTCTTGAGGCGGCCCTCACCAGTGCGACCGGCCTGGTCGTGCTGCTGGTCTGCCCGTGGATCACCCGGGCCCTGGTGTCCGTGGACCGGCTGATGGTGGCCACCCTGCTCAGCCCGTCGGCCCTCGACGACCGGGTCACCGAACTGGAGTCGGACCGGGGCGTGGTCGTGGACACGGCCGCCGCCGACCTGCGGCGCATCGAGCGGGACCTGCACGACGGGGCGCAGGCCCGGCTGGTCGCCCTGGCCATGGACCTGGGCCTGGCGAAGGAGAAGCTGACCGACGACCCCGAGGCGGCGGCCCGGATGGTGGACGAGGCGCACGGCGAGGTGAAGGTGGCGCTGCAGGAGCTGCGCGACCTGGCCCGCGGCATCCACCCGGCGGTGCTGACCGACCGGGGTCTGGACGCGGCGCTGTCCGCGGTGGCCTCCCGGTGCACGGTTCCGGTACAGGTCGAGGTGGATCTGCCGGCCCGGCCGGCCGCCGCCATCGAGGGCATCGCGTACTTCACGGTCTCCGAGCTCCTGCAGAACGTCAGCAAGCACGCACGGGCCACCCGGGCCTCGGTCGACGTGTGGGAGACCGACGGGCGGCTGATGCTCCAGGTGACCGACGACGGCCAGGGCGGCGCGAGCACCGGCGGCGGTTCGGGCCTGGCAGGTCTGGCGGAGCGGCTGGACGCGGTGGACGGAGTCCTGGTGGTGGGCTCCCCCGTCGGCGGCCCGACGACGATCACGGCAGAACTGCCCTGGCGCGGCTGAGCACCGGGCGCCGACGAGCGGCCCTGAGGCCCGAGCCCCAGGCGTGCGCAAGCCGCCCCTGGGGCCACCGGCCGAGCACCGGGCACCGGACGCCGAGCACGGGGCCCGAGCACGGGGCACCGGGCGCCGGGCGCCGGGCACCGACGAGCCGCCCTGGGACACCGGCCGACCGGCGGGTCCAGGGCGGCTGAGCCGCGGGCAGACGCGTCGGCCCGGGCGTGAGAGATGCCCCGGCGAACTGCCCGGGGCCGCCGGTCCGGGGCCGAACCACCCGGCCGGAGTGGTCCGGTACGGCAGGTCGCCGGGTCTTCCGGAGCAGTGGGGCTCCGGAGTCCTGCCTCCCTCTTCCCGCCACCTGGGCGCACCCCGGTCCGGATGCTGGGATGCTGGGGGCAGTTGAGTGCGGTACACAGCCGTACCCGCCAGAACTGGGGGCAGGAAAAGTCGTGGGAGACAGGGTGCGCGTGGTCATCGCCGAGGATTCGGTTCTGCTTCGGGAGGGCCTGACCCGGTTGCTGACCGACCTCGGGCACGACGTGGTGGCGGGCGTCGGGGACGGGGAGGCGCTGGTCAAGATCGTGGGCGAGCTGGCCGCGCAGGGGGAACTGCCGGACGTGGTGGTGGCGGACGTACGGATGCCGCCGACCCACACCGACGAGGGGGTGCGGGCCGCCGTGCGGCTGCGCCGGGACCATCCCGGGATCGGGGTGCTGGTGCTCTCCCAGTACGTGGAGGAGCAGTACGCCACCGAGCTGCTGGCCGGTTCCAGTACGGGCGTGGGCTATCTGCTCAAGGACCGGGTGGCGGAGGTCAGGGAGTTCGTGGACGCCGTGGTGCGGGTGGCCAGGGGCGGTACCGCCCTGGACCCCGAGGTGGTGGCGCAGCTGCTCGGCCGCAGCCGCAAGCAGGACGTGCTCGCCGGGCTCACCCCGCGGGAGCGGGAGGTCCTGGGACTCATGGCCGAGGGCCGGACCAACTCCGCGGTCGCCAAGCAGTTGGTGGTGAGCGACGGTGCGGTCGAGAAGCACGTCAGCAACATCTTCCTGAAGCTGGGTCTTTCGCCGAGTGTCGGCGACCACCGGCGGGTGCTGGCGGTGCTGACCTATCTGAAGTCCTGAGCTCCCGAACTCCTCGGCACCGGGCCGGACTTCGGGCTTCCGGCCGCACTTCCGGGGCGGGGTTCCGTACTCCGAAGCCCCACTCCGGAGCCCCGTCCGGAATCCCGGCCACCGGAATTCTGACGGGGCGTCAGTCACCAAGGTCGAGCGGCCCCCGATCGGGACCGTAGGACCAGAACCAAAGGATGAGCGCGGAGCGTCTTCAGCACAGGGGCCAGGGGGCGGATGAATCGTGACGAATCATGACAGCTGGGTGTCTGAAAAGCGGTTTCGTCTTGTGGGCGGCCCGGGAAACGCGACCCTTGCGGACGTAGGGTTGCCCCGGGACGACCGGTCGTCCGGCCGTTCCCGAACAGCCGCCTCTGAGGGAGGTCCAGTTCAGTGACCAGCCAGGTCAGTAGCCCGGCCGAACAGGCCGACGGAGCCAATACGGCCCCGGAGAAAGAGGTCCGCCGCCTGGACCGGGTGATCATCCGTTTCGCGGGCGACTCCGGTGACGGCATGCAGCTCACCGGCGACCGGTTCACATCGGAAACCGCGTCGTTCGGCAACGACCTGTCGACCCTGCCGAACTTTCCGGCCGAGATCCGGGCCCCCGCAGGGACCCTGCCGGGCGTCTCCAGTTTCCAGCTTCATTTCGCGGACCACGACATCCTCACCCCCGGCGACGCCCCGAACGTACTGGTGGCGATGAACCCGGCGGCGCTCAAGGCGAACATCGCCGATGTGCCGCGCGGGGCCGAAATAATCATCAACACCGACGAGTTCACCAAGCGGCCGATGGCCAAGGTGGGGTATGAGACGTCCCCGCTGGAGGACGGTTCGCTGGACGCCTACAGCGTGCACCCGGTGCCGCTGACCACGCTGACCGTGGAGGCGCTGAAGGACTTCGGGCTGTCCCGCAAGGACGCGGGCCGGTCGAAGAACATGTTCGCGCTGGGTCTGCTCAGCTGGATGTACCACCGGCCCACCGAGGGCACGGAGGCTTTCCTGCGGCAGAAGTTCGCGAAGAAGCCCGACATCGCCGAGGCCAACGTGGCCGCGTTCCGGGCGGGTTGGAACTTCGGCGAGACGACCGAGGACTTCGCGGTGAGCTACGAGGTGGCCCCGGCCACCGCCGCCTTCCCCCCGGGCACCTACCGGAACATCTCCGGGAACCTGGCCCTCTCCTACGGGCTGGTCGCGGCCGGGCAGCAGGCCGACCTGCCGCTCTACCTCGGCTCCTACCCGATCACCCCGGCGTCCGACATCCTGCACGAGCTCAGCAAGCACAAGAACTTCGGCGTACGGACCTTCCAGGCCGAGGACGAGATCGCGGCGATCGGCGCCGCCCTCGGGGCGGCATTCGGCGGGCAGTTGGCCGTGACCACCACCTCGGGGCCCGGCGTCGCGCTGAAGTCGGAGACGATCGGACTCGCGGTGAGCCTGGAGCTTCCGCTGCTGATCGTGGCGATCCAGCGCGGCGGCCCGTCCACCGGGCTGCCGACCAAGACCGAGCAGGCGGACCTGCTGCAGGCGATGTACGGGCGCAACGGCGAGGCACCGGTGCCCGTGGTCGCACCCCGCACGCCGGCCGACTGCTTCGACGCGGCGATCGACGCGGCGAGGATCGCGCTGACCTACCGCACCCCGGTCTTCCTGCTGAGCGACGGCTACCTGGCCAACGGTTCGGAGCCGTGGCGGGTTCCCGACGTCGGTGAACTGCCCGATCTGCGGGTGCAGTTCGCGACCGGGCCGAACCACGAGCTGGCGGACGGCACCGAGGTGTTCTGGCCGTACAAGCGCGACCCGGAGACCCTGGCCCGCCCGTGGGCGGTGCCCGGCACACCCGGTCTTGAGCACCGGATCGGCGGCATCGAGAAGCAGGACGGCACGGGCAACATCTCGTACGACCCGTCCAACCACGACTTCATGGTCCGCACCCGGCAGGCCAAGATCGACGGGATCGCGGTCCCGGACCTGGCCGTCGACGACCCGGACGGCGCCCGCACGCTGGTGCTCGGCTGGGGCTCGACGTACGGGCCGATCACCGCGGCGGTACGGCGGCTGCGCACCGAGGGCGTGGCCATCGCGCAGGCGCATCTGCGCCATCTCAACCCCTTCCCGAGGAATCTCGAAGAGGTGTTGAAGCGTTACGACAAGGTAGTCGTACCGGAGATGAACCTGGGTCAGCTCGCCACGCTGATCCGGGCGAAGTACCTCGTGGACGCGATCTCGTACAACCAGGTCAACGGAATGCCGTTCAAGGCCGAGCAGCTGGCCACGGCCCTCAAGGAGGCCATCAATGACTGAGACGGTCACTTCTTCGAGCGACGCCTCGCACGCGCCCGGGCGGTCGCCCGCGCACACCCTGCTGTCCCTCGTGCCCAAGGCCGACGCGAAGCAGTCCATGAAGGACTTCAAGTCCGACCAGGAAGTGCGCTGGTGCCCCGGCTGCGGCGACTACGCGGTGCTCGCCGCCGTGCAGGGCTTCATGCCGGAGCTGGGGCTGGCGAAGGAGAACATCGTCTTCGTCTCCGGAATCGGCTGCTCCTCCCGCTTCCCGTACTACATGAACACGTACGGAATGCACTCCATCCACGGCCGCGCCCCGGCCATCGCGACCGGACTCGCCTCCTCCAGGCGGGACCTGAGCGTCTGGGTGGTGACCGGTGACGGCGACGCGCTGTCCATCGGCGGCAACCACCTGATCCACGCGCTGCGCCGCAATGTGAACCTCAAGATCCTCCTCTTCAACAACCGGATCTACGGGCTCACCAAGGGCCAGTACAGCCCGACGAGCGAGGTCGGCAAGATCACGAAGTCGACGCCGATGGGCTCCCTCGACGCGCCCTTCAACCCGGTGTCGCTGGCCATCGGCGCCGAGGCGTCCTTCGTCGCACGCACCGTCGACTCCGACCGCAAGCACCTCACCGAGGTACTGCGCCAGGCAGCCGACCACCCGGGCACGGCGCTCGTCGAGATCTACCAGAACTGCAACATCTTCAACGACGGCGCCTTCGAGGCCCTCAAGGACAAGGAACAGGCCGAGGAGGCGGTGATCCGGCTCACCCACGGCGAGCAGATCCGCTTCGGGGCGGACCGCGCGAAGGGTGTCGTGCGGGATCCGCTGACCGGCGACCTCAAGGTGGTGGCCGTCACCGACGAGAACCAGTCACAGATCCTCGTCCACGACGCGCACAGCTCCTCGCCGACCACCGCGTTCGCGCTGTCGCGGCTCGCCGACCCGGACACGCTGCACCACACCCCGATCGGAGTGTTCCGTTCCGTCGACCGGCCGGTGTACGACACGTTGATGGCCGACCAGCTGGACACCGCGATCGAGCGGGACGGCAAGGGCGATCTGGGTGCGCTGCTGGCGGGCCAGGACACCTGGACCGTCGTCGGCTGAATTCCTCTGCGCACGCGCCCGCGAAAGGGGCGCCCGGTCCTCGCG
>NZ_JBSGZD010000101.1:0-24985 GCF_053610825.1 Streptomyces sp. NPDC054863
CCGGGTGGGAGTTACTGCTTCAAGGGCTCCGGGATGCGCATCGTGAGGATGGCCATGTCGTCCGATGCCGGTTCGGCGGCGAAGCGTTCCACGGCGCGCAGGACGCGTGCGGCGACGGCGCCGGCCGTCAGGCCCGTACAGCCGGCGAGGACTTCGGCCAGGCCGTCGTCGCCGAGCATGCGGGTGCCCTCGCGGCGCTCCGTGATGCCGTCGGTGACGCACAGGAGGACGTCGCCGGGATCGAGGGTGATGGTCTCCTCGTAGAGCTCCAGGTCCTCCATGACGCCGAGGAGGGGCTGCGGTTCGGCGGCGGGGGTGACCGTGCCGTCCGGGCGGAGGCGCAGGGGGAGGGGGTGGCCCGCGCAGACGATCTTGAGGATGGCGCTGCCGTCCTCCTGCGGCCACAGCTCGCCGTAGAGGAGGGTCAGGAAGCGGCTGCGTTCGCCCTCGTCGAGGATCGCCGCGTTGAGGCGCTCCAGGACCGCCGGGCCGCCGAAGCCCTCGCGGGCGAGCAGGCGCAGGGCATGGCGGGCCAGGCCGGTGACTGCGGCGGCCTGGGGGCCCGTACCGCAGACGTCGCCGATGGCGAAGCCGTACGCGCCGTCGCGGATCGGGAACAGGTCGTAGAAGTCGCCGCCCACTTCGTTGCCTTCGCCCGCGGCGCGGTAGATGACCTCGACCTCGACGCCCGGGATGTGCGGGAGCTCCGGAGGGAGCAGGCTGCGCTGGAGGGACTGGCTGATGGCCATGCGCTCCGAGTACAGGCGGGCGTTGTCCAGGGCGAGAGCGGCACGGCGGGAGAGGTCCTCGGCGAGTTCGAGGATCTCCTGGCGGAAGTGGTCGTCGGTGGGCTTGCCGAGGGTCAGCATGCCGATGACGCGGTTGCGGGCGACCAGGGGGAGGACGACGGTCTCGCCGCCGACCGCGGCGGCGGTGGCGAGGGTGGTGCCGATGCCCGAGCCCAGGTGCGGGGTCGAGCCGAGGCCGAGGCTGCGCATCGAGGTGCGCAGGGCGGCCTGGTGGGCGGCTTCGCCGGGGGCGTTCCAGATGCGGGCGCCGGGGGTGGGGACCGGGTCCGGCGGGCTGATCTTGGAGAGCAGGGCCTTGAGGCCGTCGATGCGCTCCTCGTCCTCGTGCAGGACGTACGAGAGGTACGGGTCGGAGGCCTGGTCCGCGATCGTGTAGACGGCGCACCAGGTGGCGAGGGTGGGGACCGTCATCTGCGCCATGAGGGCGAGGGTCTGGTCCCGGTCGAGGGTGCCGGCGAGGAGGTCGGAGGCCTCGACGAGGAAGGAGAGAGAACCCCGGCGGAGACGTTCGAGCTCGCCGAGGCGGGCGGACTCGACGGCGAGCGCGATGCGGTCGGCGGCGAACTGGAGGCGCAGGGCCTCCTCGTTGGTGTAGCGGCCCGCTGCTTCGGCGGCGACGCCGAGGGAGCCGGTGAGGCGGCCCTCGACCTTCAGGGGGACGGTGACGACGGAGCGCATTCCGGTGCCGTTGAGGAGCGGGACGGCTCCGGGGACGGCCGCAAGGTCCTCGTGGACGGCGGGCATGCGGGCGGAGCCGTATCTTCCGGTGCCGGCCTCGACGGGGACGCGGGCGAAGCGCTGGCGGGCGGAGGGCAGGCCGGTGGTGGCGCGTACCTCCAGCTCCGTCTCGTCGTCGGTGGCGAGGAGGAGGAACGCGGAGTCCGCGTCGAGCATGTCGCGGGCGCGCTCGACCGTGCGCTGGAGGAGGCCGTCGAGGTCGTCGGGGGCGGGGGAGCCGATGAAGACCTCGAAGGGGTCCGCGGTCCTTCCCTCGGGATGGCTGCCGCCTGCGGAGTCGACGGACGGTGGACGCTGCGGGGTCGCGAGGACGGCGCGCTCGACGTCGCGCACCAGGAGACAGACGGTGGACGGCTCGCCCTCGTTGTCCCGGACGCGCAGGTGGGAGGCGTAGACGGGGACGACGCGGCCGTCTTCGCCGCGGATGCCGTAACTGCCCTCCCAGCGGGACATCTGGAGGGCCTCGGCGATGCCGGTGCCGATGCCGGGGGTCTGCGGCCAGGCGGCGAGGTCGGTGAGGGGCTTGCCGGTGACCTGCTCGGGGGCGTACCCGAAGAGGTCCTCGGCGTCCTCGTTCCAGGAGGCGATGGCGCCGGTGCGGTCTATCTGGACGACCGCGACGCGGATGCGGCCGTCGGCGACCGGGAGCATGGCGTCGGTGAGGACCGGACCTGCGAGACGGGTGCCCACCGGGCGCTGCGGGAGGTCGAGTTGGAACCAGACGTGCTTCTGGGTGGGCGTGTACTCGACGCCCCACTTGGAGGCGAGGGCCGCGCAGAGGAGGAGTCCCCGGCCGCCTTCGCGGTCCGGGCCGCCGAGGGAGAGTCCGGTGCCCTGGAGGGGGACCTCGCGCTCCGGGTAGCGGTCGCCGACCTCGACGCGGATGCCCACTTCGGTGCGCAGGCACAGGACGTCGGCCTGGGTGCCTGCGTGGACGACGGCGTTGGTGACGAGTTCGCTGGTGAGGACCACCGCGTCGTCGACGAGCTCGGAATGCCCCCAGCCCTGGAGCGTGTCCCGTACGAAGGCACGGGCAGTCGCGACCGACCGCCCGACAGGGTCGAAAGTGGCAGCCGCCCGCGCCGTGATCACAGCACTCCCCATGTGGTGTTCGTCGCTTCCCCGAGTCCTGTGCCCGTTTCTCGCGGCTTCGATTCGCTCTGCCAGGCTAGACCGTCGGCAGCGGTGCTGTGCCACTGCGTCCTGACTGGGTGCGACCGGGCGTGCGCGGGGGAGGAATCGGTGCGGTGGCTGTAGGCTTCAACGATTTGACGTCCGGGGCGTCACGCACCGAGTGTCGGACAACACCGAGTGTCGGACAAGGCAGTGCGTCAAGGTGGAAGACTGGGAAAGCTTCTAGCGAAGACCCGGGAAATACGGTCGATCCCTGCGGGAGGGACACGGTGGAGTCTGGCGTGGCGGCGCGGGGCAAGAGCACGCGCACAAAAGGCGGACGGTCCCGGAACAATGGGACAACCGAGGTGGACACGGCTGCGCTGAACCGCATGCTGACCGCCTTGGTGTCGATGCGGGACGGCAACTTCAGGAAGCGGCTGACGGTCTCCGGCGACGGAGTGATGTCGGAGATCGCCGCTGTTTTCAATGAGGTGGCCGATCGGAATCTGCATCTGACGGGCGAGTTGGCACGGGTACGGCGGATGGTCGGCCGGGAGGGCAAGCTGGCCGAGCGGCTGGAGACCGGGGCCTGCGAGGGCTCCTGGGCGACGGCGATCGACGCCTCCAACGCGCTCGTCGAGGACCTCGTACGACCGGTGTCCGAGGTCGGCAGGGTGCTGTCCGCGGTGGCGGAGGGCGACCTGGAACAGCGGATGGAGCTGCGGTCGCAGGGCGGGGAGGGCAACGGGCACCCGCTGCGGGGAGAGTTCCTCAAGGTCGGGCGTACGGTCAACAACCTCGTCGACCAGCTGTCCGCGTTCACCGACGAGGTGACGCGGGTCGCCCTGGAGGTCGGTACCGAGGGCAAGTTGGGCGGGCAGGCGCAGGTGCGCGGCATGTCCGGGTCGTGGAAGGACCTCACCGACTCCGTCAATACGATGGCGTACCGGCTGACCGCACAGGTCCGGGACATCGCGCTGGTGACGACGGCGGTCGCCAAGGGCGATCTGTCGCGCAAGGTCACGGTGCACGTGGCCGGCGAGATGCTCCAGCTGAAGAACACCGTGAACACGATGGTGGACCAGCTGTCGTCGTTCTCGTCAGAGGTGACCCGGGTGGCCCGCGAGGTGGGCACCGAGGGCGAACTCGGCGGGCAGGCGCAGGTGCCCGGTGTGGCCGGGGTGTGGAAGGACCTCACCGACTCCGTCAACCTCATGGCCGGGAACCTGACCTCCCAGGTGCGGGGGATCGCCGAGGTGACGACGGCCGTCGCGAGCGGCGACCTGTCGCGGAAGGTCACGGTGAACGCGCGCGGCGAGGTCGCGCAGCTGGCCGAAACGATCAACCAGATGACCGAGACGCTGCGTACCTTCGCGGACGAGGTGACCCGGGTCGCCAGCGAGGTCGGCGGCGAGGGACTGCTGGGCGGGCAGGCGCAGGTGCCGGGTGCGGCGGGTACGTGGAAGGACCTGACGGACTCGGTCAACACGGCCTTCCGCAACCTCACGGACCAGGTGCGCAACATCGCGCAGGTGACGACGGCGGTCGCCAACGGCGACATGTCGCAGAAGGTCACCGTCGACGTGGCCGGCGAGATGCTGGAGCTGAAGAACACCGTCAACACGATGGTGGAGCAGCTCCAGTCCTTCGGTTCGGAAGTGACCCGCGTGGCGCGTGAGGTCGGTGTCGAGGGGCAGCTGGGCGGGCAGGCGCAGGTGCCGGGTGCGGCGGGTACGTGGAAGGACCTGACGGACTCGGTCAACACGGCCTTCCGCAACCTCACCGGCCAGGTGCGGAACATCGCGCAGGTGACGACGGCGGTCGCCAACGGCGATCTGTCGCAGAAGGTCACCGTCGACGTCTCCGGCGAGATGCTGGAGCTCAAGAACACCGTGAACACGATGGTCGACCAGCTGTCGTCGTTCGCCGACCAGGTCACGCGGATGGCGCGCGACGTGGGCACGGAGGGACGGCTCGGCGGTCAGGCGCGCGTCGACGGCGTCAGCGGTACGTGGAAGGAACTCACCGACTCCGTCAACTTCATGGCCGGGAACCTGACGTCGCAGGTGCGGCAGATCGCCCAGGTCACGACGGCGGTGGCGCGCGGTGACCTGTCGCAGAAGATCGACGTGGACGCCCGCGGCGAGATCCTGGAGCTGAAGAACACCATCAACACGATGGTCGACCAGCTGTCCGCCTTCGCGGACCAGGTGACCCGGGTCGCCCGCGACGTGGGTACGGAGGGGCGGCTCGGCGGCCAGGCGCAGGTGCCCGGTGTCGCCGGTGTGTGGCGTGATCTGACGGACTCGGTGAACGGCATGGCCGGGAACCTCACCGCCCAGGTGCGCAACATCGCGCAGGTCGCCACGGCGGTGGCGCGCGGTGACCTGTCGCAGAAGATCGACGTGGACGCCCGCGGCGAGATCCTGGAGCTGAAGAACACCCTCAACACGATGGTCGACCAGCTCTCGAACTTCGCGGAGCAGGTGACCCGGGTGGCCCGCGAGGTGGGCACCGAGGGCATGCTCGGCGGTCAGGCCGAGGTCCAGGGCGTCAGCGGCACCTGGAAGGACCTCACCCAGTCCGTCAACTTCATGGCCAACAACCTGACGTCGCAGGTGCGCAACATCGCCGAGGTCACCACCGCGGTGGCCACGGGCGACCTGTCGAAGAAGATCACCGTCGACGCGAAGGGCGAGATCCTCGACCTCGTCACGACCGTGAACACGATGGTCGACCAGCTCTCCAACTTCGCCGACGAGGTGACCAGGGTCGCCCGCGAGGTGGGCACCGAGGGAATCCTGGGTGGTCAGGCCCGGGTGCGCGGAGTCACCGGCATCTGGAAGGAACTCACCGACAACGTCAACTTCATGGCGAACAACCTGACCTCCCAGGTGCGCAACATCTCCCGGGTCTCGTCCGCGGTCGCCAACGGCGATCTGACGAAGAAGGTCACCGTCGAGGCGCGCGGAGAGGTCGCCGAGCTGGCCGACACGGTGAACACCATGGTGCGGACGCTGTCGTCGTTCGCCGACGAGGTGACCCGGGTGGCCCGTGAGGTGGGCACGCAGGGCGAGCTGGGCGGTCAGGCGCGGGTGCCGGGTGTCGCCGGTACGTGGAAGGACCTCACCGAGTCGGTGAACTCGATGGCCTCCAACCTCACCGGCCAGGTGCGGCAGATCGCGACCGTCACCACCGCCATCGCCAAGGGTGATCTCACCAAGAAGATCGACATCGACGCCCGGGGCGAGATCCAGGACCTGAAGGACACCATCAACACGATGGTCGACCAGCTGTCCTCGTTCGCCGACCAGGTCACCAGGGTGGCCCGCGAGGTGGGCACCGACGGGCAGCTGGGCGGGCAGGCACGGGTGCGGGACGTCGACGGTACGTGGCGCGACCTCACCGAATCGGTGAACGAGATGGCCGGGAACCTGACCCGTCAGGTGCGGGCCATCGCGGCCGTCGCCACCGCGGTCACCCGCGGCGACCACAGCCTGAAGATCGACGTGGATGCCAGGGGCGAGATCCAGGAGCTCCAGGACAACATCAACACCATGATCGCCAACCTGCGCGACACCACCCAGACCAACCAGGAGCAGGACTGGCTCAAGGGCAACCTGGCCCGGATCTCCGGTCTGATGCAGGGCCGCAGGGACCTCGACGACGTCGCCTCGCTGATCATGAGCGAGCTGACTCCGGTGGTCTCGGCCCAGCAGGGCGCGTTCTTCCTGGCGCTTCCTTCGGGGGCGTCGGCGGTCAAGGGGGCCGAGGTCGGTGCGGAGGTGGACAGCCCGTACCAGCTGCGGATGCGCGGGAGCTACGGCTATTCCACGGGCGCGATGCCGACCGTCTTCCGGCCGGGGGAGACCCTCATCGGGACGGCGGCCGAGGAGAAGCGGACCATCCAGGTGAAGGTGCCGCCGGGGTACCTGAAGATCTCCTCGGGGCTCGGGGAGGCGCCGCCCGCGCATGTGATCGTGCTGCCGGTGCTCTTCGAGGGGCAGGTCCTGGGGGTGATCGAGCTGGCGTCGTTCCAGCCGTTCACACACATCCAGAAGGACTTCCTGAACCAGATCGCGGAAATGATCGCGACCAGCGTCAACACGATCAGCGTCAACACGAAGACCGAGGTCCTCCTTGAGCAGTCGCAGGAGCTGACCGAGCAACTGCGCGAGCGCTCCGAGGAGTTGGAGAACCGGCAGAAGGCCCTCCAGGAGTCCAACGCCGAACTGGAGGAGAAGGCCGAGCAGTTGGCCCGGCAGAACCGCGACATCGAGGTGAAGAACACCGAGATCGAGGAGGCCAGGCAGGTCCTGGAGGAGCGGGCCGAGCAGCTCGCGGTCTCCATGCGCTACAAGTCGGAGTTCCTGGCGAACATGTCGCACGAGCTGCGCACGCCGCTCAACTCCCTCCTCATCCTGGCCAAGTTGCTCGCCGACAACGCCGACGGGAACCTCTCCCCGAAGCAGGTCGAGTTCGCCGAAACGATCCACGGGGCCGGTTCCGACCTGCTCCAGCTGATCAACGACATCCTCGACCTGTCCAAGGTCGAGGCGGGCAAGATGGACGTGTCGCCGACCCGGATCGCCCTGGTCCAGCTCGTCGACTACGTGGAGGCCACCTTCCGGCCGCTCACCGCGGAGAAGGGACTCGACTTCTCGGTACGGGTCTCGCCGGAGCTCCCCGCCACCCTGCACACCGACGAGCAGCGCCTGCTCCAGGTGCTGCGCAACCTGCTGTCCAACGCGGTGAAGTTCACCGACACCGGCGCCGTCGAGCTGGTGATCCGGCCCGCCAACTCCGACGTACCGCACGAGATCCGTGAGCAGCTGCTCGAAGCCGGGTCGCTGCGGGACGTCGACGGCGACCTGATCGCCTTCTCGGTCACCGACACCGGCATCGGCATCGCGGCCAGCAAGATGCGCGTCATCTTCGAGGCGTTCAAGCAGGCCGACGGCACGACCAGCAGGAAGTACGGCGGTACGGGCCTGGGCCTGTCCATCAGCCGGGAGATCGCCCGGCTCCTCGGCGGCGAGATCCACGCGGCGAGCGAACCGGGCCGCGGCTCGACGTTCACGCTGTATCTGCCGCTGCACCCGAGCGAACTGCCGCCCCAGGGCTACCCGCAGCTCGCTCCCGGCGGGATCGAACTGCCGCGCCGGGCGGCGGCGCAGGACGCGTCGGAGCCGACGGAGACCCCGTACCACCTCGGTGTCGTACGCAACGACCCGCAGACCGGACCCGCCGGTCTTTTCCGGCGCCGCCGCAAGGCACTCGGCGCGACCGAGCAGCGGCCCGCGCTGCCCGGCCAGCCGGCGGCGGCTGCGAGCAGCACGCCGCAGGATCCGTGGGTGGGGCAGCAGAGCGAGGAGACGGCGCCCGAGGAGCGGCGGACCTTCGGGTTCTCCGGAGAGAAGGTGCTGATCGTCGACGACGACATCCGCAACGTCTTCGCGCTCACCAGCGTCCTGGAGCAGCACGGCCTTTCGGTGCTGTACGCGGAGAACGGGCGCGAGGGCATCGAAGTCCTGGAGCAGCACGACGATGTGACGGTCGTGCTGATGGACATCATGATGCCGGAGATGGACGGCTACGCGACGACGACGGCGATCCGCAGGATGCCGCAGTTCGCCGGGCTGCCGATCATCGCGCTCACCGCCAAGGCGATGAAGGGCGACCGGGAGAAGGCGATCGACTCGGGTGCTTCCGACTACGTGACGAAGCCGGTCGACCCGGACCATCTGCTCGGTGTGATGGAACAGTGGATGCGCGGGGAGGAGTGAGCCCGTCCGCCGTACGGGCGCTCCGGCGACCGTACGGTGGGGGCAGGCGGGCGTCGGTCGCGGGCAGTCGTGTTGACTGAGTGTGGCCGACGGCGTGTGAGAGCACGGTATTCGGGGAACCTTCTGGTCTCCCGATGCGTTTCTGCTACGTGCACAGTGACATCGCGGTGACAGGGTGTGGCGACCGGGTGGGTACGGCTACCATGACCGGCACAAGGACGGGCGACGCAAGGGAGTCGTCCTCCGGGGCGGCGCCCGGTGCACTGCCGGGGCGAGGAGGACGGGCCATGGTGCAGAAGGCCAAGATCCTCCTGGTCGATGACCGGCCGGAGAATCTGTTGGCGCTGGAGGCCATTCTCTCCGCGCTCGATCAGACACTGGTGAGGGCATCGTCAGGGGAGGAAGCGCTCAAAGCACTGCTTACTGATGACTTCGCGGTCATCCTGCTGGACGTACAGATGCCGGGCATGGACGGATTCGAAACCGCCGCGCACATCAAGCGGCGGGAGCGGACGCGGGACATCCCGATCATCTTCCTCACCGCGATCAATCACGGTCCGCACCACACCTTCCGGGGTTATGCGGCCGGCGCGGTGGACTACATCTCGAAGCCGTTCGACCCGTGGGTGCTCCGCGCCAAGGTCTCGGTGTTCGTCGAGCTGTACATGAAGAACTGCCAGCTGCGGGAGCAAGCAGCGCTGCTGCGCCTCCAGTTGGAGGGTACGAACCGGGTGGACGCGGGAGCGGTCAAGGAGCCCGTCGGCCTCCTGGCCGAGCTGTCCGCACGGCTCGCGGCGGTCGAGGAGCAGGCGGAGGCGCTCTCCAAGCAGCTCGACGACGACTCGGCGGACGCCGCGGCCGTCGCCACCGCCGCACACCTGGAGCGCAAACTCACGGGCCTGCGCCGGGCGCTCGACGCGCTGGAGCCGGGTACGGGTGGCGGCACGGGGACACTCCCGTCGCAGAACTGACGGTGCGGCAGTCCCGCGGTCGGCGAGGTGCCGGCCGCGGGGCAGTCGCAGCATCGGGCGAGGGACTGTCGGCGCGTCAATTTCCCACTGTGCACAGGGCGACACGTACGGGTGGTGCCGTAGGCACACGTGTCGCTCGGCGTCTCCACCGGTAACCTCTAGCCCCATGGCCTCACGTACGTCCGGCAAGGGTTCCCAGAGCACGACGGGCACCGCGAAGCCGCGCGCCGGTCGTACGCCGGGCGCTGCGAAGAAGGCGGCGCCCGCCAAGGCCGCCGCGAAACCACCGGTGAAGAAAACCGCGGCGAAACCCGCGGCGAAGAAGTCGGCCCCGGCGAAGAAGGCCCCCGCCAAGAAGGCGGCCAGGCCGGCGCCCAAGCCCGCGCCGTCTCCGACCGGGGGCATCTACAAGCTTGCGCGCGGCGCCTACCTGGGTCTCGCACACGGAGTCGGAGCGATGTTGCGTGGCATAGGGCGTGGCGCGAAGGGCCTCGACCCGGCGCACCGCAAGGACGGGCTCGCGCTCCTGCTGCTCGGCCTCGCGCTGATCGTCGCGGCCGGGACCTGGGCACATCTGCGCGGTCCTGTCGGCGACCTGGTGCAGATGCTGGTCACCGGCGCCTTCGGACGGCTCGACCTGCTCGTACCGCTGCTGCTCGGCATCATGGGCGTGCGGCTGATCATGCATCCGGAGCGGCCCGAGGCCAACGGACGGATCGTCATCGGGCTGTCCGCGCTGGCGATCGGCGTGCTCGGGCAGGTGCACATCGCGTGCGGTTCGCCCGGGCGCGACGCCGGCAGTGAGGCGATGCAGGACGCGGGCGGACTGATCGGCTGGGCGGCCTCGATGCCGCTGACCTTCACGATGGGCGAGGTGCTGGCCGTACCGCTGCTGCTCCTCGTCACGGTGTTCGGGCTGCTGGTGGTCACGGCGACGCCGGTCAACGCGATTCCGCAGCGGCTGCGGCAGCTGGGCGTGCGGCTCGGGATCATCGAGCCACGGCCGGAGGAGATCGCCGCACAGCACGCCGCGCGGCACGAGGACGACGAGCGCTACGACGAGCAGTGGCGCGAAGCGCTTCCGGCGGGCTCGCAGCGGCCCTCTGCGCGCCGGAGCGAAGCGCCGGAGCACGACCAGGACGCGGCGGAGGAAGAGGCGCTGGGACGGCGCCGCAGGCCCCGCAGGGCGCCTTCCGTGCAGCCCTCACAGTTCGCCCGGCCGCTGGACGCGGTGGACGTGGCCGCAGCCGCTGCCGCCGCGCTCGACGGCGCGGTGATGAACGGGCTGCCGCCGTCGCCGATCGTCCGCGACCTCACGCAGGGGGTCTCGCAGGACCAGGAGCGGACGTCGTCCGTGCCGTCGGCGCGGGAGGCCGTGTCGTCGGCCGCACCGGCCCCGGCCGACCCGTCCGCCGCCTCCGCACCGACGGAACCTCCGGCCAAGGCTCCGGAACGGGCGCGTCCGGTCGGCGCCCGGCTGGACTCCCCGCCGTCGCGCGCCGCCGACCTCACCAAGGAGCCGCCGAAGGAGTCCGCCTCACTGCCGCCGCGCGCGGAGCAGCTCCAGCTCGCCGGCGACATCACGTACTCCCTGCCCTCCCTGGACCTGCTGGAGCGCGGCGGGCCAGGCAAGACGCGCAGCGCGGCCAACGACGCGGTCGTCGAGTCCCTCTCCAACGTCTTCATGGAGTTCAAGGTCGACGCGGCCGTCACCGGCTTCACCCGCGGCCCGACGGTCACCCGCTACGAGGTCGAGCTCGGCCCGGCCGTCAAGGTCGAGAAGATCACCGCACTGACCAAGAACATCGCGTACGCGGTGGCCTCACCGGACGTACGGATCATCTCGCCGATCCCCGGCAAGTCCGCCGTCGGCATCGAGATCCCCAACAGCGACCGCGAAATGGTCAACCTCGGCGACGTGCTCCGCCTCGCGGACGCCGCCGAGGACGACCACCCGATGCTGGTGGCGCTCGGCAAGAACGTCGAGGGCGGCTACGAGATGGCCAACCTGGCGAAGATGCCGCACGTCCTGGTCGCCGGAGCCACCGGCTCCGGAAAGTCGTCCTGCATCAACTGCCTGATCACCTCGGTCATGGTGCGGGCCACCCCCGAGGACGTACGGATGGTGCTCGTCGACCCCAAGCGGGTCGAGCTGACCGCTTACGAGGGCATCCCGCACCTGATCACCCCGATCATCACCAACCCGAAGCGGGCCGCCGAGGCGCTCCAGTGGGTCGTACGGGAAATGGACCTGCGCTACGACGACCTGGCGGCCTTCGGCTACCGGCACATCGACGACTTCAACGCGGCCGTCCGCAGCGGCAAGCTCAAGACGCCCGAGGGCAGCGAGCGGGAGCTCCAGGCCTACCCGTACCTCCTCGTCATCGTCGACGAGCTGGCGGACCTGATGATGGTCGCGCCGCGCGACGTCGAGGACTCGATCGTCCGCATCACCCAGTTGGCCCGCGCCGCCGGCATCCATCTGGTGCTCGCCACGCAGCGTCCTTCGGTGGACGTCGTGACCGGTCTGATCAAGGCGAACGTGCCGTCCCGGCTCGCCTTCGCCACCTCCTCGCTCGCCGACAGCCGGGTCATCCTCGACCAGCCGGGCGCCGAGAAGCTGATCGGCAAGGGCGACGGCCTCTTCCTGCCGATGGGGGCCAACAAGCCGACCCGTATGCAGGGCGCCTTCGTCACCGAGGACGAGGTCGCGGCCGTCGTCCAGCACTGCAAGGACCAGATGGCCCCGGTCTTCCGGCAGGACGTGGTCGTCGGTACGAAGCAGAAGAAGGAGATCGACGAGGACATCGGCGACGACCTCGATCTGCTCTGCCAGGCCGCTGAGCTGGTCGTTTCCACCCAGTTCGGGTCGACGTCGATGCTGCAGCGCAAGCTGCGGGTCGGCTTCGCGAAGGCGGGCCGGCTGATGGACCTGATGGAGTCCAGGGGCATCGTGGGGCCGAGCGAGGGGTCCAAGGCACGCGACGTGTCCGTGAAGCCGGATGAATTGGATGGCGTACTGGACGTGATCCGGGGAGAGTCTCCTTCATAAGCCTCCTTTCATACGGCCCGACAAGACTCACTCGTACGAGATCAGAGGCAACCGTTTCCCTTGTGCTTACGTCCAGTTGAGGGAGGGGAGGCGTCATGGTCCGTCAGCGGTGGCACCGTGGGCGGCGCCGGGGTGCCTTCGGGGTGCCGGGCCGTTCCGATGGCGTACAAAGACGGCTCTCCCGCTTGCCCCACCCTTTCGTCACCCCCCTAGACTGAACCTCCAGCAGGTGGCTCACGCTCGAAAGGCGCCCCCGTGTCCATCGGCAACTTTCCAGACTCTCCCGGCAACGCACCTGAAGACGACCGGCCCTCGATCGGTCGTGCCCTCCAGCAGGCCCGGATCGCCGCAGGTCTGACGGTCGATGAAGTCAGTACGTCGACCCGGGTGCGCATTCCGATCGTCCACGCCATCGAGGCGGACGACTTCTCCCGCTGCGGCGGCGACGTCTACGCCCGCGGCCACATCCGTACGCTCGCGAGCGCCGTCGGACTCGACGCCTCCGCTCTCGTCGCGCAGTACGACGGCGAACACGGCGGACGGCCCGCCCCGACGCCCGCCGCCCCGCTCTTCGAGGCGGAGCGGATCAGGCCCGAGCCGCGCAGGCCCAACTGGACCGCCGCGATGGTCGCGGCGATCGTCGCGGTGGTCGGCTTCGTCGGCTTCACGATGTTCAGCGGCAACGACAAGCCGAACGGCACCCGCAGCGTCGCCGAGGGTGCCACCGCCACCGCGCCCGCCCCGAAGCCCACCCCCACCAAGGGTCCGGCCAAGCCCGCCGACCCCAAGCCCGACCCGACGGACAGCGCCATCGCGGCGGCCCCGAAGGACCGCGTCACGGTCAAGATGGTGGCGACCGGCAGCAAGAGCTGGATCTCCGCCCGGGCGCAGAACGGCCGGCTGCTCTTCGACGGATTCCTCAAGAAGGGCGACTCGAAGACCTTCACCGACCCGGAGCAGCTCGACGTGGTGCTCGGCGACGCCGACGCGATCCAGCTGTTCGTGAACGGCAAGGAGGTCCAGGACGACTTCCAGCCGGGCCAGGTCGAGCGGCTCACGTACACCAGGGGCGACCCCGCGGCGGGCTGATCGACGCCCGTGCGGCGAAGGTCATGTCGTACCTCCTGTCCGTACGTCGTCGCAGGTCGGGAAGGGGTAGTTCCGCGAGGGGCGTCGTGGCGGCCCCTCGCGGCCCGGGCGTGCGCCGGGACAAAGTAGTCTTGAGTCCATGCCCGAACGCCGCACCGTCGCCCTTGTCACTCTTGGCTGCGCCCGTAACGAGGTGGACTCGGAGGAGCTGGCAGGCCGCTTGGCAGCGGACGGCTGGGACCTCGTCGAGAACGCCTCGGACGCGGACGTCGCAGTCGTCAACACCTGCGGATTCGTCGAGGCCGCCAAGAAGGACTCCGTCGACGCCCTGCTCGAAGCCAACGATCTGAAGGATCACGGCAGGACCCAGGCCGTCGTCGCCGTGGGCTGCATGGCCGAGCGGTACGGCAAGGACCTCGCGTCGGCCCTGCCGGAGGCCGACGCCGTGCTCGGTTTCGACGACTACGCCGACATCTCCAACCGCCTCCAGACCATCCTCGGCGGTGGCAGCATCGAGGCCCACACCCCGCGCGACCGGCGCAAGCTCCTCCCGATCAGCCCCGCCGAGCGCCAGTCCGCCGACGTCTCGCTGCCGGGTCACGCGCAGGAGGCCGCTCCGGCCCCCGCGGACCTTCCGGACGGTGTCGCACCCGTGTCGGGCCCGCGCGCGCCGCTCCGCCGCCGCCTGGGCACCAGCCCGGTCGCCTCGGTGAAGCTGGCGTCCGGCTGCGACCGGCGCTGCTCGTTCTGCGCCATCCCCTCCTTCCGCGGCTCCTTCATCTCGCGACGCCCCAGCGACGTGCTCCAGGAGACGCGCTGGCTGGCCGAGCAGGGCGTCAAGGAGGTCATGCTGGTCTCCGAGAACAACACCTCGTACGGCAAGGACCTCGGCGACATCCGGCTCCTGGAGACGCTGCTGCCCGAGCTGTCCGAGGTCGAGGGCATCGAGCGGGTCCGCGTCAGCTACCTCCAGCCGGCCGAGATGCGGCCGGGTCTCATCGACGTCCTGACGTCGACGCCGAAGGTCGCCCCCTACTTCGACCTGTCCTTCCAGCACTCGGCGCCCGGCGTGCTGCGCGCGATGCGCCGCTTCGGGTCCACCGAGCAGTTCTGGGAGCTCCTGGAGACCATTCGCAGCAAGGCGCCGCAGGCCGGTGTGCGCTCCAACTTCATCGTGGGCTTCCCCGGCGAGACCGAGGAGGACTTCGCGGAGCTGGAACGCTTCCTCACCGGTGCGCGCCTGGACGCCATCGGCGTGTTCGGCTACTCGGACGAAGAGGGCACCGAGGCGGTGACGTACGGGAACAAGCTGGACGACGACGTGATCGCCGAGCGTCTCGCGCACATCTCGCGGCTCGCGGAGGAGCTGACCAGCCAGCGGGCGGAGGAGCGGCTCGGCGAGACGCTGGAGGTGCTCGTCGAGTCCATCGACGAGGAGGACGGTGCGGTCGGCCGTGCGGCGCACCAGGCACCGGAGACGGACGGCCAGGTGGTCTTCACGACCAGCCACGGCTTGACGCCCGGTCGTATGGTCGTGGCAAAGGTGGTCGGTACCGAGGGCGTGGACCTCGTCGCCGAGCCGCTGCCCGGTGCAGGCGACGACAGCACCAGCGAGGTCCCTGAGGAGGCGGCCAGATGAGCGGAATCCCGGCGTCCGCGACGGGCGGTACCGGCAGGTCGACGCCGGTGACCGGCGGAAAGCTGGGAGCTGCGGCCGTGAGCCAGGCCAGTCTGTGGAACATCGCCAACATCCTGACGATGCTGCGGCTGGTGCTCGTGCCGGGCTTCGTGATGCTGCTGCTCGCCGACGGCGGGTACGACCCGATCTGGCGTGCGTGGGCCTGGGCGGCGTTCGCCGTCGCCATGATCACGGACGTCTTCGACGGACATCTGGCGCGTACGTACAACCTGGTCACGGACTTCGGGAAGATCGCCGACCCGATCGCGGACAAGGCGATCATGGCGGCGGGTCTGATCTGCCTTTCGGGGCTCGGCGATCTGTCCTGGTGGGTGACCGGGGTGATTCTCTTCCGTGAGCTCGGGATCACGCTGATGCGGTTCTGGGTGATCAGGCACGGAGTGATTCCGGCCAGCCGCGGCGGCAAGATGAAGACGCTCGCGCAGGGCACGGCGGTCGGCATGTACGTGCTGGCGCTGACCGGGCCGCTGGCGACGTTCCGGTGGTGGGTGATGGCGGTGGCCGTGGTGCTGACCGTGGTCACCGGGCTCGACTACGTACGGCAGGCGGTCGTGCTGCGGCGGGCGGGGCTTGCGGCGGAGCGGTCCGCTCGGTGAGTTCGGGTTCTGCTTCGGGTGCGGGTTCCGGGCCGGGTGCGGGTGCGGTCTCCGAGCCGGGCGCGGTTTCCGGGCCGGGGCCGGTGTGCGGGCCGGGTGCGGAGGGGGCTGCTGGGGTTCTGGCGGTGCTCGGTGCGCGGGGGGAGACCCTTGCGGTCGCGGAGTCGCTGACCGGAGGGCTGGTGGCGGGCGAGCTCACGGGCGTGCCCGGCGCCTCGAAGGTCTTCCGGGGGTCCGTGACCGCTTATGCGACCGAGCTGAAGCGGGACATCCTCGGCGTCGCGCCGGACCTGCTGCGGGCGCGCGGCGCGGTGGACGCCGGGGTCGCGCGGCAGATGGCGGAGGGCGTGCGGCGGGTGCTGGGGGCCGACTGGGGGATCTCCACGACCGGTGTCGCGGGGCCCGAACCGCAGGACGGACAGCCCGTCGGCACGGTTTTCGTGGCGGTCGCGGGGCCCGGCGGGGTCGGGAAAGTGGCCGCGCTGCGGTTGAACGGCAGCCGTTCGGACATTCGTAGAGAGAGTGTGCGGGGAGTTTTCGAGCTGCTCGCAGGTGAACTGGTCGAAAATGCGCGGGCACAGGATACGGAACACAACGGGGGAACTTGATGTTTGCAGCCCTGAGTGAACACGACATCGCTCCCCGCACGGCCGCACCGCGAGGCGGTACGGTGGGGCGTGAAGGATGCGGCTACGCGGTCCGAGGAGGGAGCCACCGATGATTCTGCTCCGTCGCCTGCTGGGTGACGTGCTGCGTCGGCAGCGCCAGCGCCAGGGCCGTACTCTGCGCGAAGTCTCCTCGTCCGCCCGGGTTTCGCTCGGCTATCTCTCCGAGGTGGAGCGGGGGCAGAAGGAGGCATCCTCCGAGCTGCTTTCCGCGATCTGCGACGCGCTTGATGTACGGATGTCCGAGCTCATGCGGGAAGTGAGCGACGAACTCTCCCTGGCCGAACTGGCTGCGTCGGCTGCGGCCGGCGAGACGCCGGTGCGCCAGCCAGTACGACCGATGCTCAATTCGGTCTCCGTGACGTCGGTGACCGGTGTGTCCGGTGTGCCGACCGAGCGAGTGACGATCAAGGCACCTGCGGAAGCGGTGGACGTCGTCGCTGCCTAACGAATGAAGTAGTGCTGCACGTGCCGGAGCCCCGGCCGATCCCGTTCTGCGGGTCGGTCGGGGCTCCGGTCTTTTTTATACCCCGAATGACCGGATTGGATCAGTTATGGCAGGGTTGGGGGTGCTGATGCAGGTTTCTGTTATTTCTGAGGAGGACACTCCATGTCTGTCGTGAAGAGCACCCTGCCCGAGGCCGACCTCAAGGTCGTCGGCGAGGCGCTGCAGGGCGCGCTGGTGGACCTGGTCGACCTGTCGCTGGTCGCCAAGCAGGTCCACTGGAACGTGGTGGGACCGCGATTCCGTTCCGTACACCTTCAGCTCGACGACGTGGTGGCTTCGGCCCGACTGCACTCCGACTCGGTCGCCGAGCGGGCGTCCGCGCTCGGCATCAACGCGGACGGGCGGGCCGGCACGGTCGCCGCTTCGAGCGCCGTCAAGGAGGCGCCGACGGGCTGGATCAAGGACACCGACGCGGTGCGGATCCTGGTGGACGCGCTCGGCGCGGTGATCGTCGGGATGCGCGAGCGCATCGCCGCGACCGGTGACCCGGACCCGGTGACCCAGGACCTGATCATCGGGCTGACGGCCGACCTGGAGAAGCACGCGTGGATGTTCCAGGCGGAGAGCGCCGCGTAGGGCGCGTGACGGTGTGATCCGTACGGGGCCAGGCGTGCGCCGGGTGCGCGGTGAGTGCTTCGGGCGCTCCTGTTGCGCCCGGTGCGCCCTGCCGTACGGGAAAGCCCGCGTCTAGCGTCGGCCGGAGGAGGCAGCCATGGTGCGGCGCGAGTTCTGGGGGAGCCGGGGGCCGCGGGGGCGTCGGGTGTTGCTGCTGGGGGCGCTGGGGCTGGTGCTCGGCGGGGTGTGGTGGTGGGCGGTGCTGAGGCTGCTGCTGGTGCCCGAGGGAACGGGCGTGGTGGAGGGGGCGGTGGCTGCCGGGGGATGGGGGCTGAGCCTGCTGCCGGTACACGTGGCGGCTCGGGGTCCGGGGAGGATGCGGGCTCGGGAACGGACGGTGGTGGGGGTGCAGGGGGACTCTTGCGGGCGGGCGGGTGCTTCTGGGCGGGCGGGCGATTCTAAGGGGGTGTCACCTTCTGGGCGGGGGGCTCCACTTGGACGGGGGGACTCTTCTGGTCGGGTGCCGCCTGGGCGGGGGGCTTCTTCTGGGTGGGTGGCTCAGAAGCGAGGCTCGTTCACCAAGGCATGGCGACGCCGCCGTTGGGGCGGAGGATCTGGCCCGTCGTGAAGGCGGCGGCGTCGGAGGCCAGGTGCAGGACGGCGTGTGCGACGTCCTCGGGTTCGCCGACGCGGCCGAGCGGGGTGATGCGGGTCATGGCGGCTTCGGCGCTGTGCTGGAGCGTGGCGTCGTGGCGATCGGTCATGGGCGTACGCACCCAGCCGGGGGCGACCGCGTTGACGCGGATGCCGTGCGGGCCCAGTTCGGTGGCGAGGGTCTTCGTCAACTGGACGACCGCGGCCTTGGCTGCGCTGTAACAGAACAGGCCGGCGTTGGCGGAGTCGACGGCGCCCGAGGCGATGGTGATGATGCTGCCGGGGGGCCTGGGGGCGACGGGGGCTTCGGGGGTCTCGGGGGTCTCGGGGGTCTCGGGGGTGCCCGGGGTGCTGGGGCTTTCGGGGCCGGATCGGCGACTGCCGGCGGCCCCGGGGTTCGCCGCGAGCATGGTGCGGGCTGCTTCCTGGCAGGCGTACAGGACTCCTTTGAAGTTGACGGTGAGGACTCGGTCGAGGTCCTCGTCGGTGGTGTCCAGGACGCTGCTGAAGTGCATGATTCCGGCGGCGGCTACGAGGACGTCGACGCGGTCGGTGGCCGCCATGGCCTCCCGGAGGCGGGTGCGGTCCGTCACGTCGAGGGTGTGGGTGACCGCGACGGCGCCGGTCTTGGCGATGCGGCGGGCGGTCTCGGCCAGGCCCGCCTCGTCGCGGTCCGCGCAGTGGACGACGGCGCCCGCTTCGGCGAGCAGCTCGGCGGTGGCGCGGCCTATGCCGCTCGCGGCGCCGGTGACGAATGCGGTGCGGCCGGTGAGGTCGTACGCCTGGAGTCGTACGGGGAGAGCCATGGTCCGACCGTACGAGCGAATCTGACGGTGCGTCAATTGGTGGGACCGGACTGGCAGTTCGGGCACCAGTAGGTCGGGCGGTCGCGGGTTCCGTCGCCCTGGTCGGCCTTGCGGACCGGCGTCGCACAACGGAGGCAGGGGCGGGACTCCCGGCCGTAGACGTAGAGGCGGTCGGTGACGCGGGTGGAGGGGGAGGACGGGGCGGCTCGGGTGGTGGTTGAGGTGCGCGGGACGGTTGTCGTGCGGCGGTCGGGGTGGTCCTTGTTCGCGTCGAGCAGGCGGTGGGCGGTCGCGACCAGGCGGGCGGGGACGTCGGGGGCGAGGGCGCCGACCGGGAGCCAGGGGGTGACCCGGGCGAGGAAGCAGAGCTCGGACTTGTAGACGTTGCCGATGCCCGCGAGATTGCGCTGGTCGAGGAGGGCTTCGCCGAGGGGCCGGTCGGGGGCGGCGAGGAGGTTGCGCACGGCTCGGTCCTGGAGCGCGGTGCCCCAGTCGGGGGAGAGGAGGTCGGGGCCGAGGTGGCCGACGGCGGAGGCTTCGTCGGCGGTACGGAGGAGTTCGAGGACGGGGAGGCGGTAGCCGACGGCGGTGGCCTCGGTGTTCTGGAGGACGGCGCGGATCTGGTGGGCGGGGCCGCCGCGCCAGGGTTCGCCGGGGGCGTAGATCCGCCAGGAGCCGTCCATCCGGAGATGCGAGTGGAGGGTGAGACCGCCCTCGATACGGGTGAGGAGGTGCTTGCCGTACGAGATGACGTCGAGGACCGTGCGGCCGTCCAGGTCGGCGGTGGCGAAGCGGGGAACGCGCAGGTCGGCGTGGGTGAGGGGGCGACCGGCGAGGGCGGTGTGCAGGCGGTGGGCCGCTTGCCGGACGGTGTCTCCTTCGGGCATGTGTCCATGATGGGGGGAAATGGCGGGGAGGGGGCTGGGGGAGTGAGGTGCGGGTGGTCGGGGTGGGAGGGCGGCCGTGCGGGCCGGGGCGGTGTCGTGGGGCGAGTGGGCCGGGTTCGAGGCGGGGCGTGGCCGGGCCGGGGGCGTGCGGGCTGGGGACTGGGCGGGGCCGGGTGGTGGGGCCCTCGTGGGTGCGTTGGGTAGGGCGTGGCCTCTGCGGGCGTTTTGGGTGAGAAGGAGCCTCAGGGGCGCATGCGGAGGCCTTTGGGAGTGGCGTGGAAGCCGGCTGTTTCGAGGGTGCGGCCGAGGGGGGAGGTGAGGGCGGGTGTGTTGTTGATGCGCTCGACGGTGACCGTGCCGAGAGCCCCCGCGCGAGCCGCCGCGGTGAGGGCGTCGGCTGCGGCGCGGAGGCGGTCGTCGGGGGCGTCCGGGGCGGTAGGGGCACCCCGGGTGTTCGGAGTGGTCAAGGAGGCTGGGGTGGTCGGGGAGGCTGGGGGGTGGCCGGGGACGGGGGTTTGCGGCAGGTCCGGGTGCGCCGGCCAGGCGAGGAGGGTTTTGCCGCCGCGCTCCATGTAGAGGGTCAGCTCGCCGTCGACCAGCACGACCAGGGACCCGGCCTTGCGGCCGGGCTTGTGGCTCACTCCGGCCGGTGGCTCGGGCCAGGGCAGTGCCGCGCCGTACGCATTGGCGGGGTCGGCGGCGGCCAGGACGACGGCCCGGTTCGGTGCGTCGCCCTCGGCGCGCTCACGCGCCGTCGCCGCCGCGCGGAGCCGGTCGACCGCGCCGTCCATCGCGAACTGGGCGGCGCCCAGGCCCTCGACGACGTAACCCCGCCGTGCCTGCCCGCTGTCCTCGAACGCGGCGAGGATGCGGTAGATCGCGGAGAAGCCGCCCTCCACTCCCTCGGCGGCGACCGCGCCCCTGGTGACGACGCCGTGCCGGTCGAGGAGGGTGCGGGCGAGGGCGTGGGCCCGGTGGGTCGGGTCGGGTTCGGGGGCGGGGAGCAGGGACCAGCGGCCCGCGACCGTGGGCGGTCCGGTGCGGGAGACGGGGCGGGCGGCTCCGGTGAGGGAGCCGTAACGGCCGCGCGGGACCGTGCGTTTCGCACGGTGGGCCGTGGCGCCCGCCGTACGCCCCGAACCGAGGACGGCGCGCAGTGGGGCGAGCGTGTCGTTGGTGAGACGGCCGGACCAGGCCAGGTCCCAGACGGCGTCGGCCAGTTGGGGGTCGGTGGCGTCCGGGTGCGTGGTGGCGCGGACCTGGTCGGTGATCTGGCGGAAGAACAGGCCGTAGCCGCCGGAGAGGGTGGCGAGGACGGACTCGTGGAGCGCGGAGAGCTCAAGCGGGTGGGGTGGCGGGAGGAGCAGCGGTGCGGTGTCGGCGAGGTGGAGGGAGACCCAGCCGTCCTTGCCGGGCAGGGCGCCCGCGCCCGCCCACAGCACCTCGCCGGTGGTGGTGAGTTCGTCGAGGAGGGCCGGGCTGTAGCCCGCGACGCGGGAGGGGAGCACGAGCTTTTCCAGGGCGGAGGCCGGGACGGCGGCGCCCTGCAGCTGTTCCACGGCGCGGACCAGGCCGTCGATGCCGCGCAGGCCGTTGCTGCCGTAGTGCTGCCACTGGGGGAGGAAGGTGGCCAGGGCGGCGGGTGCGACCGGTTCGAGCTCCTGGCGCAGGGCGGCCAGCGAGCGGCGGCGCAGTCGGCGCAGGACCGTGGCGTCGCACCACTCCTGGCCGATGCCGGAGGGGTGGAACTCGCCCTGGACGACACGGCCGCCCGCGGCCAGACGGTGCAGGGCGCCGTCCGTGACCGCGGCGCCGAGGCCGAAGCGGGCGGCGGCAGTGGTGGACGTGAAGGGTCCGTGCGTGCGGGCGAACCGGGCGAGAAGGTCGCCGAGGGGGTCCTTGACGGGCTCGGTGAACGCCTCCGGGACACCCACCGGGAGCGCCGTGCCGAGTGCGTCGCGCAGTCGGCCGGCGTCCTCGATCGCCGCCCAGTGGTCCGTACCGGCGATACGGACCCGGATCACGCGGCGTGCGTCCGCGAGGTCCTGCGGCCACCGGGTGTCCGCGCCGCGCGCCTCCAACTCGGTGCCGGTGAGCGGGCCGAGGACACGCAGCAGGTCGGCGACGCCCTCCGCATCCTTGATGCGGCGGTCCTCGGTGAGCCACTGGAGCTCCTGCTCCAGCTGGGTCAGGACGTCCGCGTCGAGCAGTTCGCGCAGCTCCGCCTGGCCGAGCAGCTCGGCGAGGAGACGGGAGTCGAGCGAGAGCGCGGCGGCGCGCCGCTCGGCGAGGGGCGAGTCGCCCTCGTACAGGAACTGTGCGACGTAGCCGAAGAGGAGGGAGCGGGCGAAGGGGGACGGCTCGGGGGTGGTGACCTCGACGAGGCGGACCCGGCGGGCCTCGATGTCGCCCATCAGCTCGGTCAGACCCGGCACGTCGAAGACGTCCTGGAGGCACTCGCGGACCGCTTCGAGGACGATCGGGAACGAGCCGAACTCACTGGCCACCTGAAGGAGCTGGGAGGCGCGCTGGCGCTGCTGCCAGAGCGGGGTGCGCTTGCCGGGGCTGCGGCGGGGGAGCAGCAGCGCGCGGGCCGCGCACTCGCGGAACCGGGCGGCGAACAGTGCGGAGCCGCCGACCTGGTCGGTGACGATCTGCGCGACCTCGCCCTTGTCGAAGAGGGTGTCGGCGGCGCTGATCGGGGCCTGGTCGGTGTCGTACTCGGTGCCCGGGGGCCGCGCCGGAGAGTCCAGCGGGTCCAGGCCCATCAGGTCGAGCCCCATCAGGTCCGCGTCCGGCAGGCGCAGCACGATGCCGTCGTCGGCATGCATCACCTGGGCATCCATGCCGTACTTCTCGGAGAGCCGGGCGCCGAGCGCCAGCGCCCACGGGGCGTGCACCTGCGCGCCGAAGGGGGAGTGCACGACGACCCGCCAGTCGCCCAGCTCGTCGCGGAACCGCTCGACGACGATCGTGCGGTCGTCCGGGACGTGACCCGCCGCGCGGCGCTGCTCGTCGAGGTAGGACAGCACGTTGTCGGCGGCCCAGTCGTCCAGGCCCGCGGCCCGGAGCCGGGTGCGGGCCTTGTCGGGGGCCAGTCCGCCGATCTCGCGGAGGAACGCACCGAGCGCACGGCCCAGTTCGAGCGGGCGGCCCAGCTGGTCGCCCTTCCAGAAGGGGAGTCGGCCCGGCACGCCGGGGGCGGGGGAGACCAGGACCCGGTCGCGGGTGATGTCCTCGATGCGCCATGACGTCGTACCCAGGGTGAAGACGTCGCCCGCGCGGGACTCGTAGACCATCTCCTCGTCGAGCTCGCCGACCCGGCCGCCGCCCTTCTTCGGGTCGGACCCGGCCAGGAAGACGCCGAAGAGACCGCGGTCGGGGATGGTGCCGCCCGAGGTGACCGCGAGCCGCTGCGCTCCCGGCCGGCCCGTGACCGTACCGGCGATGCGGTCCCAGACGACGCGCGGGCGCAGCTCGGCGAAGGCGTCGGAGGGGTAGCGTCCGGCGAGCATGTCGAGGACGGCGGTGAACGCCGACTCGGGCAGCGAGGCGAAGGGGGCCGCGCGGCGGGCCAGCGCGAGGAGGTCGTCGGCCTGCCACGTGTCCATGGCGACCGTCGCGACGAGCTGCTGCGCCAGAACGTCGAGGGGGTTGGCCGGGACGCGCAGGGACTCGATGGAGCCACTGCGCATCCGCTCGGTGACCACGGCCGCCTGGACCAGGTCGCCCCGGTACTTGGGGAAGACGACACCGGTCGACACCGCGCCCACCTGGTGTCCCGCGCGGCCCACGCGCTGGAGACCGGAGGCGACCGACGGCGGCGACTCGACCTGGATCACCAGGTCCACCGCGCCCATGTCGATGCCCAGTTCGAGGCTGGATGTGGCGACGACGGCGGGCAGCCGGCCCGCCTTCAGGTCCTCCTCGACGAGAGAACGCTGCTCCTTGGAGACCGAGCCGTGGTGGGCCCGGGCCAGCAGGGGCGGCGCGCCCTGGGCGGCCCCTGACTGGCCCATCAGCTCGGCGGGGGAGCCCCCCTCGGGGAGGGCCTCGCCGGTGGCCCTCTCGTACGCGATCTCGTTCAGCCGGTTGCACAGGCGCTCGGCGAGGCGGCGGGAGTTGACGAAGACGATCGTCGAGCGGTGCGCCTGGACGAGGTCGGCGATCCGTTCCTCCACCTGCGGCCAGATGGAGGGCTTGTCGCCCTGGTCGTCGTCCCTGGCGGGGGAGCCGCCCAGCTCGCCCATGTCCTCGACGGGCACCACCACCGACAGGTCGAAGACCTTGCCCGACGGCGGCTGGACGATCTCGACCCGGCGCTGCGGGGACAGGAAGCGGGCCACTTCGTCGACCGGGCGGACCGTCGCGGACAGGCCGATCCGGCGGGCGGGCCGGGGCAGCAGCTCGTCCAGCCGCTCCAGCGACAGGGCGAGGTGTGCCCCGCGCTTGGTGCCCGCCACGGCGTGCACCTCGTCCAGGATGACCGTCTCCACGCCCTCCAGGGCTTCGCGCGCGGAGGAGGTGAGCATCAGGAACAGCGATTCGGGAGTGGTGATCAGGATGTCCGGCGGCCTGGTCGCGATCGACCGGCGCTCGGCGGGCGGGGTGTCGCCGGAGCGGATGCCGACCCGGATCTCCGGCTCGGGCAGCCCCAGGCGCACGGCTTCCTGGCGGATGCCGGTCAGCGGGCTGCGGAGGTTGCGCTCGACGTCGACGGCGAGGGCCTTCAGCGGCGAGATGTACAGCACCCGGCAGCGCTTCTTCGCGTCCGCGGGCGGCGGGGTGGACGCGAGCCTGTCGAGCGAGGCCAGGAAGGCGGCGAGCGTCTTGCCCGAGCCGGTCGGTGCGACGACCAGCACGTCCGCACCCTCGCCGATGGCCCGCCAGGCGCCTTCCTGCGCCGGGGTGGGCGTACGGAAGGCTCCCGTGAACCAGCTGCTGGTCGCGGGGGAGAACGAATCGAGCGCGGTCTTGGCCATGTCCCCATCGTGCACCGCGCCACTGACAACGCGGTGGTGACGGGGGCGCCGGCGGGGCTCACGCGCCGCGGC
>NZ_JBSGZD010000102.1:0-24473 GCF_053610825.1 Streptomyces sp. NPDC054863
GCACGCAGAGGTGCTCCGGAGGGCAGGGGCTGGCGGTGTGATCGCAGAGCGGAGAGGGAATTCCAGATCAGGGGCGGTGTGTCAGCACTCGATGACGTTGACCGCGAGGCCGCCGCGGGCCGTCTCCTTGTACTTGACCTTCATGTCGGCGCCCGTCTCCTTCATGGTCTTGATGACCTTGTCGAGGGAGACCTTGTGGCTGCCGTCGCCGCGCATGGCCATCTTTGCGGCGGTGACGGCCTTGACGCCGGCCATGCCGTTGCGTTCGATGCAGGGGATCTGGACGAGGCCGCCGACCGGGTCGCAGGTGAGGCCGAGGTTGTGTTCCATGCCGATCTCGGCGGCGTTCTCGACCTGTTCCGGGGTGCCGCCCAGGACCTCGGCGAGGGCGCCTGCGGCCATGGAGCAGGCGGAGCCGACCTCGCCCTGGCAGCCGACCTCGGCGCCGGAGATGGAGGCGTTCTCCTTGAAGAGCATGCCGATCGCGCCGGCCGCGAGGAGGAAGCGGACGACGCCGTCCTCGTCCGCGTTCGGGACGAAGTTCATGTAGTAGTGCAGGACGGCGGGGATGATGCCGGCCGCGCCGTTGGTGGGGGCGGTGACGACCCGGCCGCCGGCGGCGTTCTCCTCGTTGACGGCCATCGCGTAGAGGGTGACCCACTCCATGGCGTGTGCCTTGGGGTCGCCGTCGGCGCGCAGTTGGCGGGCCGAATTGGCGGCGCGGCGGCGGACCTTGAGGCCGCCGGGGAGGATGCCCTCGCGGGACATGCCGCGCGAGACGCAGGCCTGCATGACGCGCCAGATTTCGAGGAGGCCCTCGCGGATCTCCTCCTCGGTGCGCCAGGACATCTCGTTCTCCAGCATGAGGGAGGAGATCGAGAGGCCGGTTTCGCGGGCGAGGCGCAGGAGCTCGTCGCCGGTGCGGAAGGGGTACTTGAGGACCGTGTCGTCAGGGACGATCGGGCTCTCGCCCGCGACCGCGTCCTCGTCGACGACGAAGCCGCCGCCGACCGAGTAGTAGGTCTTTTCGAGGAGGGGCGCGCCCGCCGCGTCGTACGCGAAGAGGGTCATTCCGTTCGCGTGGTACGGGAGGGAGCGGCGGCGGTGCAGGATCAGCTGGTTGGGCTCGTCGAAGTCGATCTCGTGCGCGGCGCCGATCTCGGTGCCCAGGAGACGCAGGCGGCCGGTGGTGCGGATGCGCTCCAGTTCGGCGTCGGCGGTCTCGACGTTGACCGTGCGCGGCGAGTGGCCCTCCAGGCCGAGCAGGACGGCCTTCGGGGTGCCGTGGCCGTGGCCGGTGGCGCCGAGCGAGCCGAAGAGTTCCGCCCGTACGGCGGTGGTCTGGGCGAGCAGGCCGTCCTTCTTGAGGCGTCCCACGAACATCCGGGCGGCCCGCATCGGGCCCACCGTGTGGGAGCTGGACGGGCCTATGCCGATCGAGAACAGGTCGAAGACCGAGATGGCCACAGCAGAACTCCTCAGAAGGGTGGCGGACGCCTTTGTCCGTCGGGCAGAACGGGTGTGCAGAAGCAGGACAGGTGCGGGGGTGCCTCGTTGCCCAGGGGCAACCGGGGCAACGGGCGGGGCACCGCACTCACTGTCCAGTGTGCGCGATGCCCCGTTTTTACGTATTGCTGGATTTGGACGTACAGATGAAGAGTACGGAACTACTTCAGTCCGGGGTAAAGCGGGTGCTTGTCGGCAAGTGCCGAAACGCGGGCCGACAGCGCCTTGACGTCGTACGAGGGCTTCAGGGCCTCCGCGATGATGTCGGCGACCTCGGTGAAGTCCTCGGTCTGGAAACCGCGGGTGGCGAGGGCGGGGGTGCCGATGCGCAGACCCGAGGTGACCATCGGCGGGCGAGGGTCGTTCGGGATGGCGTTGCGGTTGACCGTGATGCCGACCTCGTGGAGACGGTCCTCGGCCTGCTGGCCGTCCAGCTCCGAGTTGCGCAGGTCGACGAGGACCAGGTGGACGTCCGTACCGCCGGAGAGGACGGAGACGCCGTACTCGGTGACGTCGGACTGCACCAGGCGCTCGGCGAGGATGCGGGCGCCGTCCAGGGTGCGCTGCTGGCGCTCCTTGAACTCGTCCGAGGCCGCGACCTTGAAGGAGACGGCCTTGGCTGCGATCACGTGCTCCAGCGGGCCGCCCTGCTGACCCGGGAAGACTGCCGAGTTGATCTTCTTGGCGAGCTCCTGCGTGGAGAGGATCACGCCGCCGCGCGGACCGCCGAGGGTCTTGTGCGTCGTCGTGGTGACCACGTGGGCGTGCGGGACCGGGTTGGGGTGCAGCCCGGCCGCGACGAGGCCCGCGAAGTGCGCCATGTCGACCATCAGGTACGCGCCGACCTCGTCCGCGATCTTGCGGAAGGCGGCGAAGTCCAGCTGACGCGGGTAGGCGGACCAGCCGGCCACGATCAGCTTCGGCTGGGTCTCCTTGGCGAGGCGGGCGACCTCGTCCATGTCCACGACGCCGGTCTCGTCGACGTGGTACGGGACCACGTTGTAGAGCTTGCCGGAGAAGTTGATCTTCATGCCGTGGGTCAGGTGACCGCCGTGGGCCAGGCTGAGACCCATGATCGTGTCGCCCGGCTTGATCAGCGCGTGCATCGCGGCGGCGTTGGCCTGGGCGCCCGAGTGCGGCTGGACGTTCGCGTGCTCGGCACCGAACAGCGCCTTGATGCGGTCGATCGCGATCTGCTCGACGACGTCGACGTGCTCGCAGCCGCCGTAGTAGCGGCGGCCCGGGTAGCCCTCGGCGTACTTGTTGGTGAGGACCGAGCCCTGGGCCTCCATGACCGCGACCGGAGCGAAGTTCTCCGAGGCGATCATTTCGAGGGTGGACTGCTGGCGGTGGAGCTCGGCGTCGACAGCGGCGGCGACGTCCGGGTCCAGCTCGTGGAGGGAGGAGTTGAGAAGCGACATCAGGCGAGTCCCTAGGGGGTTCAGGCGATTGAAGTTGCCGGAGCGTTTCAGAGGCCGCTGCGTTTCAGTGGCCGGGGCGCTTCAGGTGCCGGAGCGCTTCAGCTGCCGGAGAGTGCGGAGTACTCCTCGGCGGAGAGCAGGTCGGACGGCTCTTCCGTGATGCGCACCTTGAACAGCCAGCCGCCCTCGAAGGGAGCGGAGTTCACCAGCGACGGGTCCTCCACGACGGCCTGGTTGGCCTCGACGACCTCACCGGTCACCGGGGCGTACAGGTCGCTGACGGACTTCGTCGACTCCAGCTCGCCACAGGTCTCGCCCGCGGTGACCGTGTCGCCGACCTCGGGGAGCTGGGCGAAGACGACGTCACCGAGTGCGTTGGCCGCGAACTCCGTGATGCCGACCGTCGCGACGCCGTCCTCGGACGTCGCGAGCCACTCGTGCTCCTTGCTGTAACGCAGCTGCTGGGGGTTGCTCATGGCTGAATTCTCCTGGATGCGGGGGAGTGCTGAGGAACGGGGTCTTGACAGATGAGACGGGGGTACGCCCCTGAGGATGCGGCGTTCGTCACTTCTGGTGCGTGTGGAGCCTCACCTGTGGTGCTTGTGGAGCGTCACTTCTGGCGCTTGTAGAACGGCAGGGCGACGACTTCGTACGGCTCGTGGCTGCCGCGGATGTCGACGCCGACGCCCGCCGTGCCGGGCGCGGCGAGGGCCGCGTCGACGTACGCCATCGCGATCGGCCTGCCGAGGGTGGGGGACGGGGCACCGGAGGTCACCTCGCCCACGACCTTGCCCTCGTGGACGACCTGGTAGCCGGAGCGCGGGACCCGGCGGCCCTCGGCGATCAGGCCGACGAGCTTGCGCGGCGGGGCGCTCTCGGCGCGCGCGGCGGCTGCCTCCAGGGACGTACGCCCGACGAAGTCGCCTTCCTTCTCGAACTTGACGACCCGGCCGAGACCGGCGTCGAAGGGGGTGAGCTTCGTCGTCAGCTCGTTGCCGTACAGCGGCATGCCCGCCTCCAGGCGGAGCGTGTCGCGGCAGGACAGGCCGCACGGGATGAGGCCGACGCCCGCGCCCGCCTCGGTCAGTGCCTGCCACAGCGCCTCCGCGTGGATCGGCTCGACGAAGAGCTCGAAGCCGTCCTCGCCGGTGTAGCCGGTACGGGCGATCAGTGCCGGGACACCGGCGACGGTGCCGGGCAGGCCCGCGTAGTACTTCAGGCCGTCGAGGTCGGCGTCCGTGACGGACTTGAGGATGCCGGGGGACTCGGGGCCCTGCACGGCGATCAGCGCGTACGCGTCGCGGTCGTCGCGTACGACGGCGTCGAAGCCCTCGGAGCGGGTGACGAGGGCGTCCAGGACGACCTGGGCGTTGCCGGCGTTGGCGACCACCATGTACTCGGTCTCGCCCAGGCGGTAGACGATCAGGTCGTCGACGATGCCGCCGTCCTCCTGGCAGATCATCGTGTACCGGGCGCGGCCGAGGCCGACGGTGCCGATGTTGCCGACGAGGGCGAAGTTGAGGAGGTCGACGGCCTGCGGGCCGGTCACCGTGATCTCGCCCATGTGGGAGAGGTCGAAGAGGCCGGCCCTGGTGCGTACGGCGTTGTGCTCGTCGCGCTCGGAGGCGTACCGCAGCGGCATGTCCCAGCCCGCGAAGTCGGTCATGGTCGCACCGAGCGAGCGGTGCAGGGCATCGAGGGCAGTGAGACGGGGTGCGGTGCTCATGACTGAAGACTCCCAGGGCATGACGACGAGGACTGTCCTCCCCATCTGTCATCGGAACCTGAGAGGTTCGCCGGGGCAACTGCGACCGGCTTGCACCTTGGGTGGGGTCACCGCCCGTGACAGGGGGTGACCCGCTTTTCAGATCTGCCTCGCCCGCGCGGTACGGGGCCTGAGAGATTCAAGGGAGGAGCTTGCTCCTTCGGCGTCCGGGGCACTGGTGTCCCGGACTCTCCCGCGCGGATTCATACGGCCGTTGTGAAGTTGGGTGTGCGCAGGGGCTGCCTGGCGCGCACATCATTGCACGCCCCCTCCGGTCGGCAAATCGCTTGTCCCGCATTACCTTTTCTTTACACTTCTTGGGCAAGGGTGAGTCGTACCCACAGGGGGAGGGGTGAGGACGTTGCAGCAGTCCAGTGCATGTGCCGCTACGGCAGGCGTGGCGGCGAAGCCAGGTCCGGGGGTGACGGCGGGCGTGAGGGCGGTGGGGCCCGTGCCGGTCGTGCGCGATCTGCGGGAGCGGGCCGGGAGGAGTCCGCGCCTGCTGACGTTCGCCGCGGGGGACGTGGTGGTCGTGTCCGGGCTGCCGGGCAGCGGGAAGTCCACCCTGATCCGCAAGGCGGTGGCGGGGGTCCGCACCATCGATTCGCAGGACGTGCGGGAGCGCTGGGACCTGAGAATGCCGCGCGCACTGCCGTACGCCCTCTACCGCCCGCTGGTGCGGATCGCCCACTACGCCGGGCTGCGGCAGGCGCTGCGCTCGGGCGAGAGCGTGGTCGTGCACGACTGCGGTACGCAGGCGTGGGTGCGGCGCTGGCTGGCGCGCGAGGCGCGCAGACGCGGACGCGGGCTGCGGCTGGTCCTGCTCGACGTGACGCCCGAGGTGGCCAGGGACGGCCAGCGCGAGCGCGGACGGGGAGTCTCCGGTTACGCCTTCGCACGGCACCGGCGGGCCGTCGGCACGCTGGTCCGTGACGCCGAGGGCGAGCGGCTGCCCGCCGGGTGCGCATCGGCGGTGCTCCTGGACCGGGAGGCGGCGGGGGCGCTGCGGGAGATCGGCTTCGAGGCGGGCTGAGTGCGGGGTGAGGGGCTGGGCCTGGAGTGAGCGGGCTGGGCCTGGAGTGAGCGGGCTCGGCCTGGAGTGAGCGGGCTCGGCCTGGAGTGAGCGGGCTCTGGGCTCGGGGGAGCGGGCTTGGGGCCGGGGCGAGCAGGGCTGGGGCCGGGTGAGCGGGATGGGGCCCGAGGTGGGTGGGCTGGGGCCGGTGTACGGGCCCTTGCCGTCCGGGGACGGGCCCGGCGATAGGGTCGTTGCGCAGGGCGGGAGCAGCGAGAAGGAGCAGTCCGTGGACATTCCGGAGACGACGGGGCAGTACGACGCGGAAGGCATGGGTCCGGGCATGGGCCAGGCCTCCGGCCACGGCGTGGGCCCGGGCGTGGGCCAAGTCCCCGGGCCCGGCGTGGGTCCGGGAGAAGGCCACGGTGTGGGCCAGGTCCCCGGCCACGGCGTGGGCCAGGTCCCCGGCCCCGGCGTGGGTCCGGGAGAAGGCCACGGTGCGGGTCAGGCCCCCGGCCCCGGCGTGGATCCGGGACACGGCAGCGGCTGGCCGGGGAACGAGCTCGAAGAGGTGCTGGCCGCCTCGCTCGGCAGCCCCGCCGCCGGCGCCCGTCTCGTCGAGACGATCGGCCGCAGCCCCCTGTGGATCCCGCTGCCGAACGGCGGCGGCCCCGACCGGGGACCGCTCGACCTGCCCACCACGGAGATCGACGGACAGGCGTACGTCCCCGTCTTCAGCTCCGAACAGCAGTTCCTGCAGTGCGTGGGCGGCCACATGGCGTTCGCCGTCGCGCCCGCCGTGGAGTTCGCGCGCGGGCTGCCGCCGCAGCTGGGCATCGTCGTGAACCCGGGCGGCAACGTCGGCGCACCGCTGCCGCCGCCCGCCGTCGCCGAACTGTGCAGGACCGGGCGCACGCCGCTGGACGGGCCCGCGACCGGCGGCCGGGTGCGGCTGTTCGAGCCGGACTGGCAGGAGGAGCCGGTCGACTTCCTCGCCGCCGCCGCGGGCGAGTTCCAGCAGAGCGGCGTGGTCGTCACCGCCCGCCGCGCGCTGGCCAGCATCGAGGGCGAAGACCCCGTCCTGTTCGTCGGCGTACAGCTGTCGTCCTGGGAGGGCGCCGACCGCAACGCGCCGATGGACGCGCTCGGCCGGGCGCTCGGCCGCGAGTCGGTGCCGTGGCCGGTGCACCTGCTGCTGCTCGACATGGCGCAGCAGGACCCGGTGGCCGTCTGGATGCTGGAGCGGGCACGGCCCTTCTACCAACGCGAACACTGAGATCCGCCCGGGGGAGCACCGGGAACCGTTCACAGGGCACCGGGATCCGCCCGGAATCGCCTGGGATCAGCACACGGGAACACGGAACCCCGGTCCTTCGGGGAGACTGTCGAAACCGACACCGACGCGGTGTCACCAGTGCCGCTTAAGCTGGTTTGATGACCTCGCCACACGGGGGCGGATTGGTCGACACGGTGGACTCGGTGGATCGAAGAGGGGCGGGACCCAGGGTGAGCGCGTCAGGCACCGCGGCGGCCGGACAGGTCGAGCACATGCTGCGCCAGGTGACGCCCGGGCGGTTCGACGCGTACGAGGCGCTGCTGCACGCCCTCTCGGACGGCCGGCTGTGGATGCTGCTGTGGCACGGCACCGCCGGATCCCCCGACGCCCAGTACGGGAACATGGAGGTCGACGGCTTCGGCTACGCGCCGTGCGTCACCTCCGCGCAGGAGCTCGCCGCGAGCGGCTGGAACCGGGCGTACGAAGTGGGCACCGGCGTCGACCTGGCCCGCGCCCTCTACCCCGACCGCTGGGGCATCTGGCTGAACCCGCACGCCCCCGGCGGCGGCGTCGGCATCCCCTGGCTCGACCTGCGGCGCATCGCCACCGGTCTGGACCGGATGCCCGCAGGCCCGCTGCGGATGTCCGAACCCGCCCTGGAAATCCCGCAGTTCTACGCCCAGCTGTCCCAGAACGCCCACCGCACCCCGGCCGTCCGGGCGCTCAGCCGCGCCTGGGTGCAGCCGGCGCTGGGTGCTCCGTACCTCGCCATCGGTCTCGACCTGTACGACACGAGCCGGCAGTCGGTCGAGGCGGTGCGGGCGATGATGCAGCAGTCCATCGGTGTCGTCCCCGACGGGCTGCCGGTGTCCACGGTCGCGATGACCGACGAGCACGACCCGGTCGGCATGTGGCTGCGCGCCAATGCCCGGCCGTTCTACGACCGCGACGCGCACGCGCCCGCGCCGACCGGTGCGCCGGGATACGGCTACCCGCCGTCGCGCGCGTACTGACACGGCTGCGCCTGCACGTCTGCGCCTGCACGTCTGCGTCTGCACATCTGCGTCTGCGCGGACACGTCTGCACGGCTGCGTCTGCGCGGACACGTCTGCACGGCTGCGTCTGCGCGGCTGCATCCTGGCGCCCGCGCGGCTGCATCCAGGCGCCCGCACACCTGCACGGCCGCATCTGAACGGCCCTGAGCAAATGCCCTTCCCCGGCACAATTCCCCTGCCCGCGCGCCGAGTTCGCGCCGTATGGTCGGCCCGTTGACGTGTCGGCGATGGTCTGTCCCAATTTAGTTGCTATGAAGGCCAGTTGGGGCGTACTGCTGGAGCTTGGTCCCAATTGCCCCCTGTTCGCCCCTCGTTAACCCTCGTCCGGATACCGGAACACCCCTGAAAGCGTCACGGTTGCGCATCCTTTGGCCGGGGGGTCTGGCGGGGTGTGGCTTCCGCATTGAAGACTCCCCGAATCAAGGGGCGTTCGCCCTGTGTTCGACAAGCTTCAAGCCGCCACTAGCGGCGAGCAAGGGCCGGTCACCGCTGGCCGAGAGGGGTCGCAACCACGATGACGGCACCATTGCCCGACACGAGTGCGGGGACGGATCCGGCGCAGGACGCCGCCGTTGCCGCACATGTCGTGACCAAGGCCGTCGAAGGACGGTCGCTGCGCCAGATCGCCTGGACCCGGCTCAAGCGCGACAAGCTGGCCCTGGCCGGCGGCGCAGTCGTCCTGTTCCTGGTGCTCGTCGCGATCTTCGCCCCGTGGATCGTGGACCTGCTGGGGCATCCGCCCGACGAGTACCACGAGGAAATGATCGACCCGCTGACCTCGAACCCGATCGGTGCCTGGGGTGGCGCCAACTCGGACTTCCTGTTCGGGGTCGAGCCGGTCAACGGCCGTGACGTCTTCAGCCGCATCGTCTACGGTGCGCGCGTCTCGCTGCTGGTCGGCTTCCTCGCCGCGGTCGTCGCCGTGGTGCTCGGCACGCTGCTCGGCATCGTCGCCGGCTTCTTCGGCGGCTGGATCGACGCGGTCATCAGCCGTGTGATGGACATGCTGCTGTCGTTCCCGCAGCTCCTGTTCATCATCGCGCTGGTCTCGGTGCTGCCCAACGAGATCCTCGGTCTCAGCGGCACGGGCGTGCGCATGCTCGTCCTGATCATGGTCATCGGCTTCTTCGGCTGGCCGTACATCGGCCGCATCGTCAGGGGCCAGACGCTGTCACTGCGTGAGCGCGAGTACGTCGAGGCGGCTCGCAGTCTCGGCGCCGGGCGCGGCTACGTCCTGTTCAAGGAACTGCTGCCCAACCTGGTCGCCCCGATCACCGTCTACATGACGCTGATGATCCCGACCAACATCCTCACGGAGGCCGCGCTCAGCTTCCTCGGTGTGGGGGTCAAGCCGCCGACCGCGTCGTGGGGACAGATGCTGTCCAACGCCATCTCGACCTTCGAGTACGTGCCGACGTACATGATCATCCCCGGCGTCGCGATCTTCATCACCGTGATGGCCTTCAACCTCTTCGGAGACGGGGTCAGGGACGCCCTCGACCCCAAGGGCACGCGCTGATGCGACGACCCACCCAGAGCTCCGGTCCGGCGCATCGCACGGACCGTGATTCCCATGACGGAGGAAGTAGATCGTGACAACCATGAGGACACCCAGGCGAAAGACGGCCGCCGCGTCGGCCATCGTCGTCGCGGCTCTGCTGACCACCGCTGCCTGCGGCGGAGGCGGCAGCAAGGGCGGCAAGGACGGCGCCGACGGCAAGGGACCCGGCTTCAACGCCGCCAACAGCAAGGTCCTCAACGCGTCGGACAAGAAGGGCGGGACCCTCAAGTTCATCGGCACGCAGGACGCCGACTCCTGGGACCCGCAGCGCGGTTACTACGGCTTCATGTGGGACTTCGCGCGCTACTACACGCGCACGCTGATCTCCTACAAGCCCGCACCGGGCAAGGAGAGCGAAGAGCTGGTCCCCGACCTGGCCAGCGGTCTCGCCGAGGTCTCCGCGGACAAGAAGACCTACACGTACAAGCTCAAGGACGGCATCAAGTGGGAGGACGGCAAGCCGATCACCTCCCAGCACGTCAAGTACGGCATTGAGCGCATCTGGGCCGACAAGGTCATCTCCGGCGGTCCGCTCTACCTCCAGCAGGTGCTGGACCCGGAGAAGACCTACAAGGGTCCCTACGAGGACAAGGCGCCGGACAAGCTCGGCCTGAAGGCCATCGAGACGCCCGACGACAAGACCATCGTCTTCAAGCTCCCGGCGCCCAACGTCGACTTCGAGCAGATGCTGGCCATGCCGTCCGGCACCCCGGTCCGCCCGGACCTGGACACCAAGTCCAAGTACGCCCTCAAGCCGGCGTCGGTGGGCCCGTACAAGTTCGACTCCTACGAGCCGAACAAGTCCATCAAGCTCAGCCGCAACCCGCACTGGGACGCCAAGACGGACCCGATCCGCAAGGCGCTCCCGGACAAGATCGACGTCACCTTCATCACCAACGCCGACGAGATGGACAACCGTCTCATCAACGGTGACTACGACGTCGACATCAACGGCACCGGCCTCAGCTCGGCGGGCCGCACCAAGGCGATCCAGAAGCACAAGGGCAACATCGACAACCCGGACACCGGCTACATCCGTTACGCGGTCTTCCCGCAGACGGTCAAGCCGTTCGACAACGTCCACTGCCGCAAGGCCGTGATCTACGGCAGCGACCACAAGTCGCTGCAGACCGCCCGCGGTGGCCCGATGGCCGGTGGTGACATCGCCACGAACATGCTGCCGAAGATCATCAGCGGTTCGGACCCGAAGTACGACCCGTACGGGGCCCTGGAGAACGACGGCGCGGCGAACATCGCCAAGGCCAAGGAAGAGCTGAAGCTCTGCAACAAGCCGGAAGGCTTCTCGACCACCATCGCGGTCCGCAACAACAAGCCGGCCGAGGTCGCCACGGCCCAGTCGATGCAGGCTTCGCTGGCCAAGGTCAACATCAAGGCCGAGATCGACCAGTACGACGGTGCCCAGTCCAACACCGTGATCGGCGCACCGAAGGTCGTCGAGAAGAAGAACTACGGCATCATCATCATGGGCTGGGGCCCGGACTTCTCGTCCGGCCAGGGCTTCCTGCTGCCGCTCGTCGGTTCGAAGTACATCACCGAGAGCGGTAACAACAACTACTCGATGCTGAAGGACCCGAAGATCGACAAGGGTCTCGCCGACGCCATCGCTGCCAAGACGCCCGAAGAGGCGGCCAAGATCTACAGCGACGTCAACAAGATGGTCTCGGAGCACGCGGTCTACCTGCCGTTCGTGTTCGAGAAGAACATCAAGTGGCGCAGCAGCCGCCTGACGAACGTCTACACCACCACCAACAACAACGGTTACTACGACTACGCCTCGCTCGGCGTCGTCAAGTAGTGACTTTCCGATCGCTCCGCCGGCGCACCCGCCGCTAGGCACGAAGGGCAGGTGAGGGCCGTCGCGTGACGGGTCGGGGCAGGTACCGCAATCCGGTGCCTTCCCCGGCCCGTCCCGCCGGGCCGAGAGCAGTGCTCGCTTATCTCATCAGGCGGCTTGGCGCCGTCATAGTGATGCTTCTGATCGTCATTTTCGTGACGTTCGCCATCTTCTTCCTGGTCCCCAAATGGGCAGGTCTCGACCTGGCCAGTATGTTCATCGGCAAGCAGGCCGACCCCGAAACCATCAAGGCGATCGGGGAGAAGCTCAAGCTGAACGACCCGATCCTGGTCCAGCTCTGGGAGTTCATCTCAGGACTGTTCGTCGGTCGCGACTACAACAGCTTCGGCGACGACATCCACTGCCCGGCCCCCTGTTTCGGCTACTCCTTCCGCACCGAGCAGCCGATCTGGCCGCTCCTGCAGGACCGCCTCCCGGTCACCCTCGGCCTCGTCGCCGGTGCGGCCGTCCTCTGGCTGGTCATGGGCGTCGTCACCGGCATGATCTCCGCGCTCAAGCGCGGCACGCTGTGGGACCGCGGTTCCATGGCCATCGCCCTGGCCGGCGTCTCGCTGCCGATCTACTTCACCGGCATGCTCGCGCTGTCGGTCTTCACCTACAGCCTGGGCTGGCTGGACGGTCAGTACGTGCCCTTCGCCGATTCACCGGGCAGCTGGTTCGCCGGCATGATCATGCCCTGGGTCACGCTGGCCTTCCTCCAGGCGGCGATGTACGCACGGCTCACCCGGGCCACCATGATGGAAGTCATGGGCGAGGACTACGTCCGGACCGCACGGGCCAAGGGCCTGAGTGAACGCGTGGTCATCGGCAAGCACGCCATGCGTTCCACCATGGCGCCGATCCTCACCGTCTTCGGCATGGACGTCGGCGCCCTGATCGGCGGAGCGATCCTGACCGAGACCACGTTCAGTATTCCCGGACTCGGCGGCGCCGTGCTCCAGGCGATCAAGACCAACGACCTTCCGGTGATCATCGGCGTCACCCTGATCACCTCCGCAGCGGTGATCGTCGCCAACCTGGTCGTGGACCTGATGTACGCCGTGATCGACCCCCGAGTGAGGCTCGCATGACCGACCTGAGCAAGAGCGGCGCGGCGCTGGGAGAGCCCGTGTCCGCCGACAGGCAGCCGTCCGAGTCCTTCCTTGAGGTGCGCGACCTCAAGGTGCACTTCCCGACCGACGACGGAATCGTCAAGTCCGTCGACGGCCTCAGCTTCTCGCTGGAGAAGGGCAAGACCCTCGGCATCGTGGGCGAGTCCGGCTCCGGCAAGTCCGTCACCTCGATGGGCATCATGGGGCTGCACACCACCGGGCAGTACGGCAAGCGCAAGGCGCAGATCTCCGGTGAGATCTGGCTGAAGGGCCAGGAGCTGCTCACCGCGGAGCCGGACGCCGTGCGCGATCTGCGGGGCCGCAACATGGCGATGATCTTCCAGGATCCGCTGTCGGCCCTGCACCCGTACTTCACCATCGGCCACCAGATCGTGGAGGCGTACCGCGTCCACAACAAGGTGGACAAGAAGACCGCGCGCAAGCGGGCGGTCGAGATGCTGGACCGGGTGGGCATCCCGCAGCCTGACAAGCGGGTGGACTCCTACCCGCACGAGTTCTCCGGCGGGATGCGCCAGCGCGCCATGATCGCGATGTCGCTGGTCAACAACCCGGAACTGCTCATCGCCGACGAGCCGACCACCGCTCTGGACGTCACCGTCCAGGCGCAGATCCTGGACCTGATCCGGGACCTCCAGAAGGAGTTCGGCTCGTCGGTCATCGTCATCACCCACGACCTGGGCGTCGTCGCCGAACTGGCCGACGACATCCTGGTGATGTACGGCGGCCGGTGCGTCGAACGCGGTTCCGCCGAGAAGGTCTTCTCCGAGCCCCGCCACCCGTACACCTGGGGGCTCCTCGGCTCGATGCCGCGGATCGACCGGGACGAGACCGAGCGCCTCATTCCGGTGAAGGGCTCCCCGCCGTCCCTGATCAACATCCCGTCCGGCTGCGCCTTCAACCCGCGCTGCCCGTACGCCGATGTGCCCAAGGGCGGCATCACCCGCACCGACCGCCCCGAGCTCACCCAGGTGGAGAGCGACGGGCACTGGGCCGCCTGCCACATGTCGCAGGAGGACCGGGAGCGGATCTGGACCGAAGAGATTGCGCCCAAGCTGTGAGCGAGGACAACGACGTGACGATTCCCGCGCCGCGCGAGACTTCCGCCTCCGGCAAGGCCGAGCCGAAGGCAGACGGGCGGGAGGTGCTGCTGAAGGTCGAAGGGCTGCAGAAGCACTTCCCGATCCGCAAGGGCCTGCTCCAGCGGCAGACCTCTTCGGTCAAGGCGGTGGACGGCCTCTCCTTCGACGTGCGCTCCGGTGAAACGCTGGGCGTGGTGGGCGAGTCGGGCTGCGGAAAGTCGACCATGGGCCGGCTGATCACCCGCCTCCTGGAGCCCACCGCGGGCTCCGTGGAGTTCCAGGGCCAGGACATCACCCACCTCGGTGTACGGGGCATGCGCCCGCTGCGCCGGGATGTGCAGATGATCTTCCAGGACCCGTACTCCTCGCTGAACCCCCGGCACTCGGTCGGCACCATCATCTCGGCGCCGTTCAAGCTGCAGGGCGTCGAGCCGGAGGGCGGCCTCAAGCGCGAGGTGCAGCGGCTGCTGGAGGTGGTGGGTCTCAACCCCGAGCACTACAACCGCTATCCGCACGAGTTCTCCGGCGGCCAGCGCCAGCGCATCGGCATCGCCCGTGCGCTCGCGCTCAAGCCGAAGCTGGTCGTGGCCGACGAGCCGGTCTCCGCGCTCGACGTGTCGATCCAGGCCCAGGTGGTCAACCTGCTGGACGACCTCCAGCAGGAGCTTGGGCTGACGTACGTGATCATCGCGCACGACCTCTCGGTCATCCGGCACGTCTCCGACCGGATCGCGGTGATGTACCTCGGCAAGATCGTCGAGCTGGCGGACCGCAACTCGCTCTACAAGGCGCCGATGCACCCGTACACCAAGGCGCTCATGTCGGCGGTGCCGGTGCCCGACCCGAAGCGGCGCGGCGTCAAGAGCGAGCGGATCCTGCTCAAGGGCGACGTGCCCTCGCCGATCTCGCCGCCGACCGGCTGCCGGTTCCACACCCGGTGCTGGAAGGCCACGGAGATCTGCAAGACGCAGGAGCCGCCGCTGCTGGAGCTCAAGCCCGGCCAGCAGGTCGCCTGCCACCACCCGGAGAACGCCGAGGACCAGGCGCCGGGGGAGAAGATCCTGGCGGAGGCGAAGGACGCGGTGAAGACCGTGGACATCGCCAAGGACGCCTGAAACAAAGGGAGTTGAGGGGCGGAATCCGGACGAATGGGTTCCTACTAGCCGGTAGTACATGATTTCGCAAAGTCATGTACATGTCGGTCGCTTCCGGGAACGGGAGAGTGCAGAGTCGGCGCGTCTGCTTCACACGGCAACGCGTTCGAAGGGAAGACTCATGGCACTCTCCCGTTCGGCACGTCTGGCGGCCGTCGCACTCGCGGCCTCCTCCTTCTGTCTGGTCGCCGCGGCCCCCGGCCCGAAACCCGGCTCCCCCGGCGTCGACGATCCGTACTTCCCGAACCTCGGCAACGGTGGCTTCGACATCCGCCACTACGACCTGGGTCTCGACTACGACCCCGACACCGACCGCCTCGACGCCCGTGCCACGATCACCGCCAAGGCGCTGAAGAACCTCTCTTCCTTCCACCTCGACCTCCAGAAGCTCACCGTCGCCTCGATCGAAGTGAACGGCAGACGCGCCGACTTCAGCCGCAAGGGCGACGACATCCGCATCACGCCGCGCCACTGGCTGGAGCGGGGCGAGAAGTTCACCGTCGAGGTGACGTACGGAGGCGTCCCCGAGGCGCTCTCGGGCCCCATCGTCTTCGGCTCCGACTACGGCTGGATGAAGACGACCGACGGCGTCTTCGTCGCCTGCGAGCCGAACGCCGCCTCCACCTGGTTCCCGGGCAGCGACCACCCCTCCGACAAGGCGACCTTCGACATCCGCATCAAGGCTCCCAAGGGCCTGACGGGCGTCTCCAACGGCCGCCTGGTCTCGACGAAGACCCAGGGCGACAGGACAACCCACCACTGGCGCACCGACAAGCCCATGGCGACCTACCTGGCCACCGCCACCATCGGCAAGTTCGACGTCCGCAAGGGCGTCACCCCCGGCGGCATTCCGATCTACGTCGCCATCGACCCGGTACTGAAGAACAGCAGCAGCGTCGACGTCTACGGCCTGACCGCCGAGATCACCGACTACTGGTCCGAGCTCTTCGGCAAGTACCCCTTCGAGGAGACCGGCGCGATCGTCGACGACATGCCGCAGGCCGGGTTCTCGCTGGAGACCCAGACCAAGCCGGTCTACTCGGCCATCCGCAGCGAGGGCACCATCGCGCACGAGCTGGCGCACCAGTGGTTCGGCGACTCGGTCTCGCCCGAGGAGTGGGACGACATCTGGCTCAACGAGGGCTTCGCCACCTACAGCCAGTGGCTGTGGGAGGAGCACAAGGGCCGCGGCACCGCCCACGACCTGATGCGCGCCTCGTACAACTCCCGCCCGGCCGAGTCGGCCTTCTGGCAGACGGTGATCGGCGATCCGCAGCGCGACACGATGTTCGCCTCCGCCGTCTACAACCGGGGCGCCATGACGCTCCAGGTGCTGCGCGAGAAGATCGGCGACAAGGCCTTCTTCAAGCTGCTGCGCACCTGGGTCGCCGACTACAAGTACGACAACGCGGAGACCGGCGAGTTCATCAAGTACGCGGAGCGGATCTCCGGGCAGCAACTGGACGGGCTGTTCGACACGTGGCTGTTCAAGAAGGGCAAGCCCGCGCTCTGAGGCCGGCCCGCGAGGCCGGGCGCCGGGGCCGCGCCGTGAACCACGCCTCCGCGGCGCGGCCGGTCGGCGCCCGCCGGTAGGTAAGAATGTCGGGTGCTCCAGGAACTCTTCAGCCCCTCCGTCCAACATGTGCTCGACCTCGTCGGGATCTTCGTCTTCGCGATCTCCGGCGCGCTGCTCGCGGTCCGCAAGAACTTCGACGTCTTCGGCATGGCGGTTCTCGCGGAGGTCACGGCACTGGGCGGAGGGCTGTTCCGCGACCTCATCATCGGCGCGGTGCCGCCCGCCGCCTTCACCAACCTCGGGTACTTCATCACCCCGCTGGTGGCCACGGCGCTGGTGTTCTTCCTGCACCCCGAGGTCGAGCGGATCCAGCTCGGCGTGAACGTCTTCGACGCGGCCGGGCTCGGGCTGTTCTGCGTGAGCGGCACGGCCAAGGCGTACGACTACGGGCTCGGCCTGACCGCGTCCGCGACGCTCGGCCTCGCCTCGGCGGTCGGCGGCGGCGTGCTCCGTGACGTACTCGCGAACGAAGTGCCGTCGCTGCTGCGCTGGGACCGGGACCTGTACGCGGTGCCGGCGATCGTCGGGGCGGCGATGGTCGCGCTGTGCATCCGCTTCGAGGTGCTGAACCCCTTCACCAGCGCACTCGCGGCGATCACCGCGTTCGCGCTGCGGCTGATGGCGCTGAAGTTCCACTGGCGGGCCCCGCGGGCCTGGCACCGGTCGTCGGTGAAGGCGGACGAGCCGGATCAGGTGGGATGAGGGCTCGTACGAGAGCGTGCGTGCGGTTTCGTATTCGTACGAGAAAAGCTACCGCTCAGTAACCGGTGCGGTGTAGCGTGCGAACCATGGCACAGACATCCATCGGGTCCACCCCGGTATCCATCGGGGACAGCGAGTTCGACCGTGACACCGCGGTCGTACGGCGCGAGAGCGAGCCCGGCGTGTACGACGCGGAGCTCTCCGCGGGCTGGACGATCTTCAACGCCGTCAACGGCGGCTACCTCCTGGCGGTCATCGGCCGCGCGCTGGCCGACGCCCTGCCGCACCCGGACCCGTTCACCCTCTCCGCGTACTACTTCACGCCCTCCCGGCCGGGACCCGCCGTGGTCCGCACCGAGGCCGTGCGCACCGGCCGTACCCTTTCCTCGGGCCAGGCCTCCCTCTTCCAGTACGACGAGGAGGGCCGGGAGGTCGAGCGGATCCGCGTCCTCGCCTCCTACGGCGACCTCGACGCACTCTCCGACGACGTGCGTACGACGGCGAAGCCGCCCGCCATTCCGCCGCGCGAGCACTGCTTCGGCGCCTCCGACGGACCCGCCCCGCAGATCCCCGGCAACTCCATCACCGACCGCCTCGACCTCAAGCTGGACCCGGCGACGATCGGCTGGGCGGTCGGCGCACCCTCGGGCAAGGGCGAGATGCGTGCCTGGTTCGCCCTGGCCGACGGCCGCGACGCCGACCCGCTGTCGCTGCTGCTCGCGGTCGACGCACTGCCCCCGACCAGCTTCGAGCTGGGCATCGAGGGCTGGACGCCGACCGTCGAGCTGACCACCCATGTGCGCTGCCGCCCGGCGCCGGGTCCCGTGCGGGTCTCCATCGTCACCCGCAACCTGGCGGGCGGCTTCCTGGAGGAGGACGCGGAGGTCTGGGACAGTGCGGACCGGCTGGTCGCGCAGTCGCGGCAGCTGGCGCGGGCGCCGCGTCCGTAGGCGCTTCTCCTCGGTGCGGGCCCTCTTGTCGCGGGCCCTTGTGATGTCCTTGTGATGCGGGGGCGGTGTCGGTGCCGCCGGTCAGCGGCGCCGGCTCCGTCCTGCGCTCCAGCCGGACCCGATGCCCGCCACGTGCAGGGCGAGGAAGGCGAGACCGAGCAGCATGAGGCTGGTCGGCATGAAGATCTCGTGCGCCGAAATGTCGGCGGCGTTGATGATGAACGCGATGACGAAGAGCACGGCTCCCACGATTGCCAGCATCTGAAGTCCCCTTCCGTACCTGCCAGTTGACTGGCCCAGTGACCCCTTACGGAATCCTTATGTGCCGGGTGCCCGCTCGCGGGGCGGCCATGCGGTGAGAGGCTGGCCGCCGTGAAGGCCGACCGACTGCTCTCGATCCTGCTGCTGCTCCAGACCCGGGGGCTGGTCCCGGCCACCGAACTGGCGGAGCGCCTGGAGGTGTCCGTACGCACCGTCCACCGCGACATCGAGGCGCTGTCGGCGGCGGGCGTGCCGGTGTACGCGGAGCGCGGGCGGCACGGCGGATTCGCGCTGCTGCCGGGGTACCGGACCGATGTCACCGGTCTGACCGGCGACGAGGCGCGGGCGCTGTTCGTCCTCGCCTCCCGGAACGCGGCCACCCGGAACGCGCACGCGGACCTCGGGCTCGACCGGGCGCTCGGCTCGGCGCTGCGCAAGGTGATGGCAGCGCTGCCCGAACCGCACCGGCCCGCCGCGGAGTTGACGAGCCGCCGGATCATCGTCGACCCGGTGCGGTGGCTGCGGGCGCCCTCGTCCGACGCGGACCTCGGGGTGCTGCACGAGGCGGTCTTCGCGGACCGCCGGCTGCGGCTGCGCTACCGGCACTCCGGCGCCGCCGAGGTGCGTACGTACACCGTCGATCCGTACGGTCTGGTCGCCAAGGCGGGGGTCTGGTACCTGGTCGCCGACCACCGGGGCATCCCGCGGCTCTACCGCGCGGACCGGGTGCGTTCGGCCGCCCTGCTCGACGATCCGGTGCGCCGCAGGGCGGGCGTGGAGCTGGCCGAGGTGTGGGAGGTGCTGCGCCGGGGGGTGGAGCAGCGGGCGGCCGGGCTGGTGGTGCGGGCACGGGTGCGGCGGGAGCGGCTGGACATGTTCGTACGGATCCACGGGGCCGACCTGACGGGCCCGCCGGGCGGGGAGTCCCAGGAGTGGGCGGACGTCTCCCTGTCCTACCCGGACGTCCGCTGGGTACGAGGCCTGCTGGACTTCGGCGCGAGCGTGGAGGTGCTGGGGCCGGGGGAGGCGCGGGCGGAGGTGCTGAGGAGCGCGCGGGAGGTGGTGGCGCTCTACGAGTCTGCGGGTGAGGGGGAGTGAGGGGCCGTCCTGCGCGGGCGGGTGCGCTCGCGCCTACGGCGGGCAGCACGGCTTGCGCCGGTGGGGGTGGGCCTCCCGGGCTGCGCCCGGTGCACGGCTGCGCCGCGCGTCCTCAAGCTCCCCCAAGGCCTTGAGGGCCAGGGGGTACCCCCTCGACGGGCTGAAGATGCCCCTTCAGGGGCGGGGGGAACTGCGCGGCCAGCCACAACGAACCCGCACGAAGCTCCCCGGTCCGCGCCCGTGCGACCCCACCGCCCCGCCGCCGCCCGCCCCAGGGCCTCGTACAATCGCCCCACCATGGCTTACCTCGACCACGCCGCGACCACGCCCATGCTGCCGGAGGCGGTCGAGGCGATGACCGCCCAGCTGACCGTCACCGGCAACGCCTCCTCCCTGCACGCCGCCGGGCGGCGAGCCCGCCGTACCGTCGAAGAGGGCCGCGAGGCCCTCGCCGCCTCGCTCGGGGCGCGCCCCAGCGAGGTGGTCCTCACCGCCGGCGGGACCGAGGCCGACAACCTCGCCGTCAAGGGGCTGTACTGGGCGCGCAGGGCCGAGGATCCGCGCCGTACCCGCGTACTGGCCAGCCCCGTCGAGCACCACGCGGTGCTGGACGCCGTCGACTGGCTCGCCACCCACGAAGGCGCCCGCGTCGAGTACCTCGCCGTCGACCCGTACGGGCGCGTGCACCCGGACACCCTGCGCGAGGCGCTCTCGCGCGATCCCGACGACGTCGCCCTCGCCACCGTCATGTGGGCGAACAACGAGATCGGGACCGTCATGCCGGTCCGTGAACTCGCCGACGTGGCAACGGAGTTCGGGGTTCCGCTGCATGCCGACGCCGTCCAGGCCTACGGCCAGCTCGATGTGGACTTCGCGGCTTCGGGGCTTGCCGCCATGACCGTCTCGGGCCACAAGATCGGCGGCCCCTACGGGATCGGCGCGCTGCTGCTCGGCCGCCAGTACACCCCCGTACCCGTCCTGCACGGCGGCGGCCAGGAGCGGCACGTGCGCTCCGGCACCCTCGACGTGCCGGCGATCGCCTCCTTCGCGGTGGCGGGCGTGCTCGCCGCGGAACGCCGTGCGGATTTCGTACGTACGGTCGGCGGGCTGCGCGACGATCTGGTGAAGGCGGTGCAGGCCGCCGTCCCGGACGCCGTTCTCGGCGGAGACCCGGCCCCCGGCGGGCGGCTGCCCGCCAACGCGCACTTCACCTTTCCCGGCTGCGAGGGCGACTCGCTGCTGCTGCTGCTCGACGCCCAGGGCATCGAGTGCTCCACCGGCTCGGCCTGTACGGCGGGCGTGGCCCAGCCGAGCCACGTCCTGCTCGCCACCGGCACCGATCCCGACCTGGCCCGTGGCACCCTGCGCTTCACCCTGGGGCACACGTCCACGGCGGCGGACGTGGCGGCGGTCGCCGCCGCGATCGGTCCGGCGGTGGACCGGGCCCGTACCGCGGGACTGACCTGAAGGTCGGCAGGGAGACGGGTCGCGGAATGCGGGAGACCAGCGGCGGGACCCGAAGCGGAGGGTGACTCTGTTTTGTGTAACCCTGGTCACGCTCAACCCTGAGGGCGCAGAATCGCTCTTTATACTTGAGATCTCTGAAGCCCTCAGAAGTCGCAGAAGTCCGCGCCGCGCGTTTGGGCCGCACGACGACCCATGGAGTTCACGTTGAAGGCGACCCTCCGTTCCCGCATCACCGCGCGGATCGGGCGCATGTATTTTGCCAGGATCCAGAAGCACGGAATCAGCTCCTCGTTGATCTCCCGGCTTCCCGAGAACCTGCTCCTTCCCATGCGCCGAGATGGTCTCGACCCGGTGGCCAAGCTGGCCGCGAGGCAGGCGCAATCGCCGATCTACCAGGTGCCGCTGCCCTTCGGCATGGACGCCTGGGTCGTGACGGGGCACGACGAGATGAAGGCCGTGCTCGGCTCCACCGACGGCTTCAGCAGCGACTTCACCAACATCGCGGGCAACGCGGGCGTGGCCGCCGACCAGAACCCCGGCGGCCTCGGCTTCAGCGACCCGCCGGTCCACACGCACCTGCGCCGGATCCTCACCCCGGAATTCACGATGCGCAGGCTGCGACGGCTCACCCCGCGCATCGAGACGCTCATCGAGGAGCAGCTCGACGCGATGGAGGCCGCGGGCGCCGACGGCGGACCCGTCGACCTCGTGCAGAACTTCGCGCTGCCGATACCCTCCCTCACCATCTGCGAACTCCTCGGCGTGCCCTACGAGGACCGCCACGACTTCCAGCAGTTGGCGATGGAGCGCTTCGACCTGTTCAGCGGGGCGACCGCACCCTTCGGCGCGATGTCGGAGTCGCTCTCTTACTTCCGCGACGTGGTGAAGAAGCAGCGGGAGAACCCGGGCGACGGCCTCATCGGCATGATCATCCGGGACCACGGCGACACCGTGGGCGACGAGGAGCTGGCCGGTCTCGCCGACGGCGTCCTCACCGGCGGCTTCGAGACCACCGCGAGCATGCTGGCGCTGGGCTCGCTGCTGCTGCTCCAGAACCCCGAGGCCTTCGCGCGGCTGCGGGACGACGACGCGGCGGCGACGCCGTTCGTGGAGGAGGCGCTGCGGTACCTCACCGTCGTGCAGGTGGCCTTCCCGCGGTTCGCGCGGGAGGACGTGGAGATAGCCGGCGTGCGGATTCCCAAGGGGGACCTGGTGCTGTGCTCCCTGGCGGGGGGCAACCGCGATGTCTCGTACACCCCCGACAAGGGGGGCTTCGACCCGGACCGGAAGGCTTCCGGGCACCTGGCCTTCGGATACGGGATTCACCGGTGCATCGGCGCGGAGCTGGCGCGGATGGAGCTGCGGGCGGCTTATCCGGCGCTGGTGCGGCGATTCCCGGAGATGAGGCTGGCGGTTCGGGCGGAGGATCTGGACTTCCGCAAGCTTTCGATCGTCTACGGGGTGGATTCGTTGCCGGTGCACCTTCGCTAGGTGCTCCGCGAGGGGGGTTCGGACGTGCGGGAGCGTCGTGGCGGGTCGCGCCCGGGCGGCGGAGCCGCACCTTGATACAGCCTCGCGCCCCTGGATGCGGGCCCCGGAGGCTTCAGGTGCGGGCCCTGGAGGCTTCGCGGACCAGGCGGAGGTAGCGGTCCCAGTCCCAGTGGGGGCCCGGGTCCGTGTGGTCCGTGCCGGGGACTTCGATGTGGCCGATGATGTGGTCGCGGTCGATGGGGATGTCGTAGCGGGCGCAGATGCCGGCGGCCAGCCGGGCCGACGACCGGTACATCACGTCCGTCAGGGTGCCCTTCCGGTGGGCGTACGCCTCGTGCTCGATGCCGATGCTGCGCTCGTTGAAGCCGCGGTTGCCCGCGTGGTACGCCACGTCCAGCTCCCGGGCCATCTGGGTGATGTGCCCGTCCTTCGCCCGCACCACGTAGTGCGCGGAGGCGGCGTGCAGCGGGTCGCGGAAGACCCGTATCGCCGTGTCGTAGCTGCCTTCCGTGGTGTGGATCACGATGCGGTCGATGGAGTAGTCGGCCGGGCGGTCCGCGAGGCGCAGATTGCCCGCCGAGGCCGCCACCCACCGCACGCCCGGCTGGTCCACCGCGCCGTCGGTGCGCTGCTTGTCGACTCCCGGCATCTTCCACCACAGCCGGGACGCCTCGTCGCCCCACACCACGGCGGCGCCGGTCACCACCAGCCCCGTACCGATCAGGAAACCCCGTCTGCTGGGCTTCTTCCTGGCCTCGTCGCTCACCTGCTGATCCCCCTGTCCCCGTCCTGTACGGGTAACGCTTGGGAGTCCCGGGTTGGTTCCGATTACCCTGGACGAGCTATGACCGATACCCCGCGCCCCGATGCCCCGCGTCCCCTCCGCGTCCTCGCCGCCATGTCCGGCGGGGTCGACTCCGCCGTTGCCGCCGCCCGAGCCGTCGAGGCCGGGCACGACGTGACCGGAGTCCACCTCGCACTCTCCGCCAACCCGCAGTCCTTCAGGACCGGTGCGCGCGGCTGCTGCACCATCGAGGACTCCCGGGACGCCCGCCGGGCCGCCGACGTCATCGGCATCCCGTTCTACGTGTGGGACCTCGCCGAGCGCTTCCGCGAGGACGTCGTCGAGGACTTCGTCGCCGAGTACGAGGCCGGGCGCACGCCCAACCCGTGCCTGCGCTGCAATGAGAAGATCAAGTTCGCGGCGCTCCTCGACAAGGCCCTCGCGCTGGGCTTCGACGCCGTGTGCACCGGCCACTACGCCACCGTCGTCGTCAACGAGGACGGCGGCCGCGAGCTGCACCGTGCCTCCGACATGGCCAAGGACCAGTCGTACGTGCTGGGCGTGCTCGACGAGAAGCAGCTCGCGCACGCGATGTTCCCGCTCGGTGACACCCTCACCACCAAGGAAGAGATCCGCGCCGAGGCCGAGCGCCGCGACCTGGCGGTGGCGAAGAAGCCCGACAGCCACGACATCTGCTTCATCGCCGACGGCGACACCCAGGGCTTCCTCGCCTCCCGTCTCGGCGGCAAGGCCGAGGGCGACATCCTCGACGAGGAGGGCGCCAAGCTCGGCACCCACGACGGCGCCTTCGGCTTCACCATCGGCCAGCGCAAGGGCCTGCGCATCGGCCACCCCGCCCCGGACGGCAAGCCGCGGTACGTGCTCGACATCTCCCCGGTGAACAACACCGTCACCGTCGGCCCCGCCGAAGCCCTCGACGTCACCGCCCTGACCGCGATCCGCCCCCGCTGGTGCGGCACCGAGCCGGCCGCCCCCGGCACGTACACCGCCCAGCTGCGCGCCCACGGCGGCGAGAGCGAGGTCGACGCGGAACTCGTCGGCGGTGAGCTCCGCGTCAGCTTCAAGGAGCCCGTGCGCGGCGTCGCGCCCGGGCAGGCGATCGTGCTGTACGACGGCACGCGCGTGGTCGGCTCGGCGACGATCGCCACCACGACCCGCGCCACGACCGCCACGGTCTGAGCCAGGCACCCGGCGGGGCGCACGTCGGCTGGGCGCACGTCGGCTGGACCAACGTCCGCCGGGCTCACCCCGGCCGGCCTCACGTCGGCCCACCCACCCTGCCCACCCCGCCCGGACCGCCCAGCCC
>NZ_JBSGZD010000103.1:0-24410 GCF_053610825.1 Streptomyces sp. NPDC054863
GGCCCGCTCCCTGCTCGTTCCGGTGGCCGAACCGGAGGGCCGCCCGGCCGACGTCCCCTCGGTCGCCCCCGTCCTCCCCGGCCGGCCCGTCGCGGACCGGCCCCCGGTGCGGGCCCCCGGCCGCGAAGCGGGCGACGGGAACGGCCTGCCGTGCCCGTGGTGCGCCACGCCCAACCGCCCCGACCGGCACTTCTGCGCCCGCTGCGCGATGCCCATGACCCGGCGGGAGGAGCAGTCGCGCACCCGCCTCCCGTGGTGGCGCCGCCTGTTCAACTCCGGTGGGGGCGAGACCCCGTGGGCGGGCGACCGCCCCCGGATGCGGCGCACCTTCGAGAGCGTGCTGCGCTGGGTGTTCGCCGCCGTCGTCCTGGGCCTGCTGATCGTGGTGGGGGTCAACGCGCCGACCGCCGTCCAGGCCACCCGTGACCACTTCGCCAAGCGGGCCCCCGTCACGCCGGACGACTTCGGTGCGTCGCGCGAGTTCCCGGGCCACAAGCCCGCGCTCGCCTTCGACAAGTACAGCAACACCTGGTGGGGCCCCGGCGTCCCGGAGTCGGGCGAGGGCGAGTGGATCGAGGCCCGCTTCGACGAGCCGACCCGACTGCTCGACCTGATCGTCACACCGGGCGTCTCCAGCAAGGCGAACCGGCTCGGGGAGTCGGCCCTGCCGCACCGGCTCAAGGCCACGATCACCACGAAGGACGGCAGGATCACGACACGTACCCTCACCCTGGACCAGGGCCCCGGAGGCCAGCGACGCGCCTTCCGCGTCGGGGACGTCACCAAGGTCCGCTTCACCGTCGAGTCCGCCTACGGCGCCGACGCGAAGAAGCAGGTCGCCCTCGCCGAGATCGAGTTCTTCGGCCCTTCGCGCGGCGACGGCGCCTGAGCCGGGCAACAGAGCCTGAGCCGGGCAACGCACGGCACCTCCTCCGCAGTCACGCCGGTCACGCCGTCCCGCAGCGGCTGCGGAGGAGCTCCACGCCCTCGCCCTCCAGGTCGTCGCGGTAGGCCGAGCGCCCGGTCATCGCCATCACCAGGGCCGAGGTGGTTCCGGAGACGAGCGGCCCGGAACCGGCCGTGAGAGGACCGTCCTGCGTGACGAGTCGCAGGCCGCCGATACGACCCTTGGCAAGGACCACGAGGTTCGAGCCCCGGTAGTAATCGGCCACCGCCGTGACCACCTCGACCGGACAGTCACGGCCGATGCCCAGCGGACGCCTGACGTCCGCTCCGTGCACGAGGGTCTCGCCCAGCATCGCGACGGCGGGCAGCGGCGGCTTGGTCGTGCTCAGGACCACGCGCCGGAACCTCTCCAGCGTCTCGGCCGGAGCGGCAACCAACTGCTCCGCCAGCCGCATGGCCACCTGCTTGTCGGCAACGGCCCGCACTACGGCGACGACGAGGAGGACGCAGCAGACGGACTGCTGCGGGACTGCGTGCCACACGGAGGCCGCGCCCTCAACCGCCCACTCTCGAACCAGGGCTGTGATGGTGTCCATGCCTCTTCATCTCCCGACCCACGGGAAGTGTTGAGCAGGCATCGAGGTCCTGCGATCGCGTTCCGGCGAAAACGCCCCGCAAGCATGCGTGGCAGGGTGAGCGCATGGCGACGAACCGCGAGTGCTCACCCGATCTCCACCCTGCCGGATCCACCCCGTGGCCGGACACGGCCACCACCCACACCGATCTCCGTGCGGCGAAGACCCTCGTCTACGACCCCTGCGGGTTCACCTGCTCGCAGCCGGTCCCCGAAGCCGAGAGCGCCGAGTACGCCGCCCACGCGTTCACCCTCGACGGACTCGCGATCCGGTTCCGCGCAGCCAGGACGACGCCCACCAAGGTCGGCCAGTTCGTCACCGTGTGGAAGAGGTCCCCCGGCGGCCCCATCCAGCCCTTCGACGTGACGGACCCCGTCGACCTCTTCGTCATCAGCACCCGCGACCAGCACCACCTCGGCCAGTTCGTCATCCCGACGGAGGCGCTCCACCGGCACGGAGTCGTGTCGGCGGACGGTTCCGGCGGCAAACGGGCCTTCCGCGTCTACCCGCCCTGGGTGACCACCACCAACCGCCAGGCCGGGAAGGCGCAGGAGTGGCAGCTGGACCACTTCCTGCGGCTGCCCCGGGACGGGCCCGTCGACTGCGCCCGCGCGCGAGAGCTCTACCGCCCCTAGAGCGGCCCAGGCCCCGCCCCCAGGATGGCCGGATGGATCAGGACGAACGGCCGCTTCACTCCTCGTCGTTCGGCGCGGTGGCGCCCGCCTACGCCGAGCACCGTCCCGACTACGCGCAGGATGCGGTGAGTGGGGCCCTTGAGCCCGCGTCGGGCCCGCGCGTGCTCGACCTCGGAGCCGGAACGGGCAAGCTGACCGCCACGCTGATCGCGCTGGGTGCCGAAGTCACCGCGGTGGAACCCGACGCGGCGATGCTGGGCGAGCTGCGCCGCTCGCTGCCGGGGGTCCGTTCCCTGGCGGGCTGCGCCGAGGCGATACCGCTGCCGGACGCGTCCTTCGACGCCGTGCCGGCAGGCAACGCCATGCACTGGTTCGACATGGCCGTCGCGGGACCCGAGATCGCCAGGGTCCTCGCACCCGGCGGAGTCCTGGCCGGTCTGTGGAACGTCATGGACGACGGGGTCGAGTGGGTCGCCGGGCTCGCGCGGGCCGACCGGAGACCGCCCACGGGGGGTTCACCCTCCCGATGCTGACCGGCGTGCTGCGTGTCCGGCGACCGACCGGCTGATCCTGCGGCGTTCAGACAGCACGCCGCCGGCGGACGAGACGGTCCAGGGACAGGGCGCCCGGTCCGGTGAAGACGAGCAGCAGGAACGCCCAGGAGTAGAACGCGGCGATCTCACCGCCGTTGTCCAGGGGCAGCAGGCCCTGTGACGCATGGGTGCCGAAGTAGGCGTACGCCATCTCTCCGGAACAGACCAGGGCCGCCGTACGGGACCCCAGGCCGAGCATCACCAGCGTGCCGCCCACGAGTTCGATGACCGCGGCGTACCAAAGGGGCCAGGAACCGAAGGCGACGGTGTCGATCCGCGGCCCGGCAGCCGGGCCGATCAGGCCGAAGAGCGCGCCGAAACCGTGGCAGGCGAGAAGGAGCCCGACGACGATGCGGAAGAGCGAGAGGACGTACGGTCCGGCCGCCTCGACCCGCCGGACACTCGGATCGGACCGCCCCGCCGAACGCGTGAGAGACGTGGGAAGCACGGGTGTCTCCTTGTTCGAAGTGGTGGAGCGAGCAGGCACTGCTCCGTCCTCACCATCTCCTGGGCCGTCTTCACCGCGCGTCGTACGGCTGTCGGTTCGTGGCGTACTCCCGGGGCAGTAGCGAGGAGGCCCGGCCCGGGGTCGGGTCGGGGTCGGGCCGGGCGCCCCGTGAGCCCGCCCGGAACCGTCATGGTCTTAACAGGACGCCCAGCGTGCGCAGTCGGCTGCGCAGCCTCCGCCGCGCATACCGGTCCGACTGCGGAACGAGGGCGCCCCAGGAGGCGTGGAGATCGACGGAGCGGGCGGCGTGCAGGTGGCGCAACTGGTCGGGGTGCAGCGGATACATGGTGGTGCTCCTGTCCTGTCCTGGGGCAGAGATCGCCAGGGGCAGGCACGGAGGCCTGGAGGTGATCTTCGGGATGGGAGCCACCGTAGGACGGCGGGCGAGTGCGGCGCGAGGGGATTTATTCGGCCACGCGGCGCCCCCGGGCGGTGGGCCACGCGGCTACGCCGGCCGGAAGGCGAGGACCGTGTTGTGGCCGCCGAAGCCGAAGGAGTTGCTCAGGGCCAGCCGGACACTCTGCGGCAAGGGGGCTCCGGCCACCAGGTTCACCGGGGCCGTGTCCGGATCCGGCTCGTGGAAATTCGCCGTGGGGGGTACGAGACCGTGCTCGACGGTCAGCACGGTGAGCGCGGCCTCGACGGCTCCCGCCGCGCCCATGGTGTGCCCGATGACCCCCTTCGCCGAAGTGACCGACGGCGGCCGGTCGCCGAACACGCGGTGCAGCACCGAGGCTTCGGCCCGGTCGTTGAGCGGGGTGCTCGTGCCGTGTGCGTTGACGTGGTCGACGTCGGCCGGGGCGGCCCCGGCCGAGCGCAGGGCCTCGGCCACGGCACGCAGGACCCCGCCGCCCGCCGGATCCGGCGCGACGGGATGGTGGGCGTCGGTGGAGGTGCCGTACCCGGCCAGCCTCGCGCGGACGGGCGCGGAGCGGGCATCGGCGTCCGGGCCGCGTTCCAGGACGAGTACGCCCGCCCCTTCGGCCAGTACGAATCCGTCCCGCCCGCGGTCGAAGGGGCGAGAGGCCGCCGCCGGGTCGTCCTGGCGCCTGGACAGCGCGCCCATCTTGGCGAACGCGGCGGCGCACAGCGGGGTGATCATGGCGTCGCTCCCGCCCGCCACGGCGATGTCGCAGGCGCCGCTGCGCAGCAGCAGGACCGCGGTGATGAGCGCGGTGGCCCCGGAGGAGCACGCCGTGGCGGTGTGCAGCGCCGGACCCTGTGCGCCCAGGGCGATCGCCAACTGCCCCGAGGCCATGTTGGGCAGGAAGGAGGGCAGGGTCATGGGCGAGACGGCCCCCGGGCCCGAGTCGACGAGCCGTCGGTGCTGCTCCTCGTACGTCGAGACGCCGCCGGCCGCGGACCCGAGGACCACCGCGACCCGGGGCGGGTCCCAGGACGCCGGGGACAGCCGGGCGTCCCGTACCGCTTCGTCGGCCGCCGCCAGGGCGAACTGGGTGAACCTGTCGAACCGCCAGGACCGGGCGCCCGGCACGTGCGTACGGGGGGCGAAGCCGGGGACCCGGCAGGACAGGGAGACCGGCTGCCCGGCGAGCGACGGGTCGTGGGCGGCGGTCGGCTGCCCCGCACAGACCCGCGCCCAGGTCTCCTTGGCGCCCACTCCGGCGGGCGTGACGAGCCCGATGCCCGTGACGGCGATGTCGCCCCGCGCCGGACTCCTCGTCATGTCCGCTCCGCCCGTCCGGCCGCCGGATGCCCGGCGTCCAGCTGGGACCCGACCGCCTCGGTGACCTGACGTACCGTCATGTCGCCGGTGGCCGCGCCCTCCTCCAGCGGGACTCCGTAGTGGTCCTGGAGGGTGACCAGGAGTTCCACCACGGCGAGCGAGTCCAGCTCCAGCGCGTCGAGGCAGACATCGGGTCCGATGAGGGCGGCATCGACTTCGAACTTGTCGGCGAGCACGGTCACGAGGTGGTCGTAGACGGCCTGCATGGCTTCCTCCTGGATGCGGTGTGTCCGGTGCGAGCGGGGGTGGAACGGGGTTCGGGGTCGGCGGTGCACGGCACGGCAGACGGCCAGCGCAGCGCGACCGAACCCCAGGTCAGACCACCGCCGAAGGCGGTCAGCAGACTGCGCGAGCCCGGCGCCACGCGGCGCTCCGCGACGGTGTGGGCCAGCGCCAGGGGGATGGACGCCGCCGCGGTGTTGCCGACCTCCCGGATGTTGCCGAAGCGGCTCTGCGGGGGCACCCCGATCCGCTCGGCGACCGAGTCGAGGATGCGCTGGTTGGCCTGGTGCCCGATGAAGGCACCGAGCCCTGCGGCCTCCCAGCCCGCGTGGGCGAGCACGGTGCGCGAGGACTGCGTCATGCGCTGCACCGCCTGCGCGTACACCTCGCGGCCCCGCATGCGGAAGTAGCGTGCGTCGCGCTCCAGGCGGCGGGAGGTGTCGGGGGAGCGCGAGCCGCCCGCGGCGATCGCGATCAGGTCGCTGCCGGAGCCGTCCGCGCCCAGGTCGACCGCGGTCACCGCGCCCGGCTCGCCGTGCTCGCCGTGGCCCAGCAGTACCGCGCCCGCGCCGTCCCCGAAGATCAGGGCGGTGTCCCGGTCCATGGGGTCGACGATGGTCGAGTACGTCTCGGCCCCGATCACCAGGGGCCTGGCGCACACCCCGCTGCGGATCAGCGCGGTGGCGACGGTCAGGCCGTAAAGGAACCCGGAGCAGACCGCGGCGAGGTCGAAGGCGGGCACGGTGCCCAGGCCCAGCCGGTGCGCCACCTCCGGTGCGGTGGCCGGGCAGCGCCGGTCGGGGGTGGTGGTCGCCACCAGGACGAGGTCCGCGCGGGCGTCGGCGGACGCCATGGCGGCGCGGCCCGCCGCCGTCGCGAGGTCGCCGGTGCTCGTTCCGGGACGGACCTGACGGCGGTGGGCGATTCCCGTACGGGTGCGGACCCATTCGTCGGTGGTCTCCAGACCGCCGCGGCGGGCCACGTCCTCGTTGGAGAGGACCTGCGGGGGGAGGCAGGAGCCGAGACCGGTGATCACGGCGGTGGGGGCGAGGTTCGTGGGCGTGCGTTCTGTGGGGGAGTGGTCTGTCATCGGCACTTTCCTGAATCTCCGGAGGGCGCGCCGGTCACCCGGCGAGGAAGGGCGAGGGGGGTTTGGGGATGCCGGCCAGTCCGCAGTCGGGCACCGAGGCACCGCCGTCGAGGAGCAGGGCCTGCCCGGTGAGGAAGGACGCCGCCGGGGACGCGAGGAAGAGGGTCGCGTGGGCCACTTCGTCGGGCTCCGCCCACCGGCCCATCGGCACGTGCGCCATCAGCCAGTCGGAGAGCGGTCCCACCTCCTGGACCGAGGCCGTCATGTCCGTACGGGTCCAGCCGGGACACAGCGCGTTGACCCGGATGCCGTCGCGCGCCCAGCCGACCGCGAGGGAGCGGACGAGGGAGATCTGAGCCGCCTTGGTCGCCGCGTACGCCTCCATGAGGGGAGCGCCGACGACCCCGGCGAGCGAGGACATCAGTACGACAGCGGCGCGGGGCGAGACGCTGAGGTGGCGGTGCGCGTGCCGGCACAGGGCGGCCGTGGCGTTGAGGTTGACCGAGACCACCTGGTCCCAGGAGTCCTGGGTGGAGGCCTGCAGCGGGACCATGGCGGGGCTGCCGTCGGGCTGCGAGGGCAGGATGCCCGCGTTGTGCACGAGGACGTCGAGACCGCCGAGTGCTTCCGCCGCCTCGTCGACGATCCTGCCCGCCGCACCCGGTTCGGCGAGTTCGCCCACCACGCGCACCGCGTCGTGGCCCTCCTTGGCCAGCAGCCGCGCCGTGTCGTCCAGGGCTGCCGAGGTACGGGCCGACAGGGCCAGCCGGCCTCCGGCGCGGGCGAGGGACACGGCCACCGCGCGGCCGATGCCGCGGGAGGCGCCGGTGACCAGGACGCGGGCCCCGTCGAGCCGGAAGGGGTCGAAGGCGGGGGCGGTGGCGACGTCGTGGGTCGTGGTGCTCATGAGGGGCTCCTTCGCCCGGTGCGTACGGGGGCGTGGGTGTGGGCCGGGACGTCCGATGTATCCGGGATGTCCGGTGCTGCCTGTGCGTACGGAGGTGGGGGTCGGTGCGGCGGTGCGGCGGCGCCGGTCCTGTCGGCGGCCGTGGTGGGGAAGAGCCGGATGGAGGGGGCTCCCGTCCACTTCAGGAGGGCTCCGCCCCAGGTGAGTCCGGCCCCGAAGACCGCGATGAGGATGCGGCCTCCGGTCGGCAGGCTGCCTCGCGCGGCGGCGCTGGCCAGGGCGTACGGGGCGCTCGCGGCGCCGATGTTGCCCACCTCGTCGCCGACGATGGCCATCCGGTCGCGCGGGATGCCGATCCGGTCGCCGAGGCTGCGCAGCAGGACCGGGTTGGGCTGGTGCACGATGAAGGCGTCGATGTCGTCGAGTGCGATCCGGTGCCGGGTGAGGGTCTCGTCGACGATCACCGGGAAGATCTCCGCGATGAAGTCGCGCACCGCCCGCCCGTCCATGTGGATCCGGTGCCGGAGGCCGTCGACGGTGTCCGTACTGGCCGGTGCCCGGCTGCCGCCCGCAGGGATCAGGACGTGGTGCGCGCCCGTTCCGTCGGAGCCGAGGCGGAAGTCCTCGAAACCGCCGTCCGCCGGAACGGACCCGAGTACCGAGGCCGCCGCGCCGTCGGCGAAGAGGACGGCGGTGCCCCGGTCCGCGGGGTCGAGGAACTTCGAGTAGACCTCGACGCCGACCACCGCCGCGTACCGGGCCGACGGGTTTGCGGTGAGCCAGTTGTGGGCGACCTGGGTGGCGAACAGCCATCCCGAACAGGCCGCTCCGACGTCGAGGGCCACCGCGCGCCGGGCCCCGGTGAGCGCCTGCACCCGGCAGGCGGTGGAAGGACCGAGCTCGTCGGGCGTGGAGGTGGCCACGATCAGCAGGTCGAGCTGGTCGATGTCGATGCCCGCCGCGGCGACGGCGGCCCGTACCGCAGCCGCGGACAGGTCGGAGGCGGCCTCCTCCGGTGCCGCCGTGTGCCGCGACCGCACCCCCGTGCGCCGGCCGATCCAGTCGGCCGTCACGCCTGCGGTGTGCGCCACCTCCTCGTTGGTCCGTATGTGCCGGGGCAGATAGCTGCCCATGCCGAGGACGCCGATGCGCCGGCCCGTGGGACGTGTGGTCATGTCGGAGCTCCTTGGTGCCAGGTCAGGGTCGTGACGAGTGCTCCCGGGTAGTCGTCGGCCGCGAGGGGAGCGCCCACGAGGGCCGCCGGGTGGCCGAACGCCTCTTCCAGCAGCGGAAGTTGGGGCACCAGCCGGTCGCACAGCTCATCGGCGGTCTGCTCCAGTCCCGCCGTCCGGCCGGGCCGCAGGGTGCCCGAGGCGAGCAGCGATCCGGCCCAGTGCCGGGCCGCGACCACACCGTGCAGCGCGGCGAGCGCGGACAGGGTGTCCCGCGTCGCCCGGTCCGTGGCGCGCCCCAGGGACCGCGCCACGTCCTGCGCGGTGAGCCGGGCGGCGTAGACCTCGCCCAGCTCTCCCGTCCTGAGCAGCAGGGGGTTCCAGAGCTCGAACCCTTCGGCGCCACGGGCGACTCGTGCGTCGTGGACGCGCCGCAGCTGCCCGGCCAGCCGCCGCTCGTGGGCCTGGACGACGGCGGGCCACCAGGCCGGGTCCGACGCGTCGGGGAAGGACGGGTCCTCGGACGGGGCGGCCGGGAAGGACGGGTCGTCCTCCGGCGGGGCGGCCGGGTCGGCCTCGGCGACCAGGGCCTGCCCGAGGTCGTAGAGGATCAGCTGGCTGTCCCCTCCGGCCGCGTCGAAGGCGTGGTGGAAGCCGTGGTATCCGGCCAGCCGGTTGGCATCGAGGTGGCCCGAGTAGCCGCAGAGGCGCTGGCAGGTCGCGGTGACGCGGGCGGCGGCGCGCACGGAGTGCGCCTTGTAGGCCGACAGCGGGCGGCTGACGGCCGACCACGGTGCGAAGGTCATCGCCCGGCCGGTCCTCGCGCCGCTCGCGTCCGAAGTGCCGTCGTCGTCCGCCGTACGGCCGTGCGGGCGACCAGGTGCGGGGCCGTACGGCCGAAGCAGGGCCCTGGCCCGGTCGGCGGCGCAGGTCAGGGCGAACGCCTCGGCGAAGGCGCCCAGTACCGCGTACTGATGGCTCCGGTACGACAGCAGCGGAGTGCCGGGAGCCAGCCGCCCCTGGGTGCGGCGCTGTCGCGCGTACCGCAGGGCCAGGACCGCGGACTGGCGGGACATGGCGGCGGCGGCGGACGGCAGCGTTCCCCAGAGCCCCTGGCCCACGCACAGCGTGCGGCGCAGCCGGTCGTCGGGGCCGGGCAGCGGGTCGAGGAAGACGCCGTCCGCGGTGAGGGAGGCGTCGTCGCGCAGCCACCGTTCGTACGGCAGTCGGACACCGCTGAACCGTACGAGGGCGTAGTCCAGGGGCAGGGCGCCCAGTTCGAGCGGCGAGGAGATCCCCACCCCCGGCAGGGGGCCGCGGCCGTCGCTGAGGTCCACCACGAAGGAGAAGACGCCGCAGTCGTCGCCGCGCACCCGCAGCCGGGCCAGGACGACGACGGTGCGCGGCGCCCCGTGCGCGGCGACCCCGCAGAACTTCGCCGCCCCGTCGTCGGGGGTGTCCAGCACGAACTCGCGGGTCTCCGGGTCGAAGACGGCTTCGGTCCGGGTGGCCAGATGGCTGTTGGCCTGGCCCGCCTCGGTGATGAGGTAGCCGCCCTTGGCCCGCCCGGTCTCCAGCGCGTCGAACTCGTCCGCCAACGCGCCGTGGTCCGGTGCCAGTTGTGCCATGGACCCCAGGCAGAGCACCTGGTGGGTGATCAGGGTCATGCAGAGCGCGGGGTCGCTGACCGCCGCCCAGGAGAGCACAGCGGCGAGCTGGTCGGGGTCGGCGAGCAGCTCCCGGGCCGGCGGCAGGCAGTCGCACAGGGCCCGCAGCCGCCCGGTCAGGCGCTCCTCGCGGGACGTCGGCGGCCCGTCCCCGGGAGCGGGGTCGCAGGCCAGTGCCTTGTGGAGCAGATCCAGGACGTGCGGTGGGCACGTGCCGTGGGCGAGACGGTTCAGATGAGTCACCAGCGACGGGGCCGGCGGGGTGGGGGACCCGGTGGACACAGAGCACCTCCAGGGGGTTCGGCATGGGGGTCCGGGAGCGCGGGGGTGTGCGGGGATGCGTACGAAGGAAGGTGAGGGGAGACGAAGGTGGGGTGGCCGACCGTCTCCGGTCAGGTGGCCGGGGCTTCGGGCAGCCCGGCGGGGGCTTGCGGCAGCCCGGCCCGGGCGGGCGACGCCCAGTCGAAGTCGCCGTCCGCGAGCGGCGCGTGGACGGTGGGCCCGTCGGCGGCCAGCACCCTGCCGACGCTGCGTACGAGGGCGCTGCCGGTGCCCGCCTCGTAGAAGGCGGAAGCACGGAGCTTTCCGAGCCGCCCGAGGACGTCGGGCAGCCGGACGGGCCGGACCAGGCAGTGCGCCAGCCGCAGCGCGAGGTCGTCGTCCTCGGCGTAGCGTCTGCCCGCCACCGCCGAATGGACGGCGGTACGGGCCTCGGCGGCCGGGTAGCGGCGCACGGCCCGCGCGAAGCGTTGCGCCTGGGAGGTGTACGAAGGGTGGTGGGAACCGAAGGGGAGCCGTAGGCGCACGGCCGCCGTTCCGCTGTGGCGCGCTTGCTCCTCCACCCGGTCCAACTGGGCGAGCGGACCGCCCACCAGGGTCTCGGTGTCGTCGTTCACACAGGCCACGACGGTGTCCGCGGTGTCCGCCAGGACGATCAGCCGTTGCGCCGCGCGCTCGTCGCAGGACAGGAGGGTCAGGCCTCCGGGACAGGTGGCGAGTACGAGAGCGAGATCATGGGCGATGCCCGCACCGTCGGCCACGGTGTAGACGCCGGCCGCGGTCAGCGCCGCGATCTCCCCGAAGCTGACCCCGAGCACCGCGTCCGGCTCACCGAGGCGGGCGCACAGCGCGCGGTGCACGCTCATGCTCGCGCCGAACAGGGCGAGTTGGAGGGTGCCGGGGGCGGCGTGCGCGAGCTCCCTGCCACCCGGCGGGCGGTCGCCGAAGAGCCAGGGACGCAGCGGACGCAGGCCCCGGCCCACCGCCGTCCCGTCGATTTCCTCGAACACGGATTCCGCCGTGTGCCGAAAGGGCTGCCACCCGGCAGTCCCGCGCAGCAGCACGCTGAGGGCGAAGTCCCCCTGACCGGGGAACACATGGACCGTAGTGGGCATGACGCACTCCCTCCGACGTGACCTCCACCGCCCGCCGCGGGTTTCGGCGGGGCATATGCGGCATGGACGTGTGGGCCGGTTGTGCCGCACTCTGAAGCGTGCTCCAGTTCCGGCCCGGCACGGTCTCCCGCACGGCGCCAAGGTGTTGAAAGTCAGCCGATGTTGAAACTCCTCTCGGCTCCCGCCGAGCCGCGCCTCCCGTCCGCCGTCCTGTGGAGGAGACCGCTTTGCCCGCGCCCCGACCGCCGAACCCGACCCGACGCCCCCCGAACCAGATGCTGCGGGCCCTGCTCCGCGAAGCCGGGTGGAGCGGGGCCCGGTTCGCACGCGAGATCAACACCGTGGCCGCCGAACTCGGCCTCGCCGTGTCCTACGACAGGACAGCGGTCAGCCACTGGCTGGCCGGCACCAGACCCCGCCCTCCCGTGCCCGAGTTCGCGGCAGAAGTTCTCTCCCGCCACCTGGGCAGAAGCGTCGACGCCGTGGAAACTGGCCTCGCCGCGCCGCGCGCTCGGCGCGGCCCGGACCGGACACCACGGGGAGGCGGATCCGCCTTGGACGATCTGGAGCGGCTCGGGGCCCTGGCCGGCCGCCGCGACGCCGCGCGCACCGGCGTCTTCTCCGTGGCCCCGCTCCTCGTGCCGGGCTGGGACTCCCTGCTGCCGAGCGCCCTGCCGGCCGCGAGGACGGGGCCCCCGGCCCCACCGGACGTGACTGCCGCGAACCTGTTGCTCTCGCTCTTCTCCCGGCACGAAGCGGCTTTCGGCGGCGGCCAGGTACGTGATCCGCTGCGCGCCTACCTGGCCACCACCATGACCGCCTGGCTCCGGCAGAGCACCGCACCCGGGGTGCGGGGCAAACTCCTCACCGTGGCGAACCAGTTGACGTACCTCTGTGCCTTCACCCACTTCGACGCCAACCTCCAGGCCCACGCCCAGCAGTACTACCTCACCGGAATCAAGCTGGCCCGCGAGGCCGGGGACCGGGTCGGGTTCGCACTGGGCGCCCGGGGACTCAGCGTCCAGGCGCTGTCGCTGGGACACGTACGGGAGGCCGACACCCTGGCGCAACTCGCCGTCCGCGTCGGTGCGTCGCAGGCCCCCGCGCACCAACAGGCCCTGCTGCTGGGGCATCTGGCCGTCACCCAGGCACACATCGGCAACGGGCGGGCCGCCGCCCGGCACTTCATCGATGCCGAGAAGCGACTGGAGGCCTCCGACAGCTCTCCCACTCCGGTGGGTGCCTTCCACTCCAGTTCGCTGGCCCTCCAGCACGCCGCCGCCGCCCGCGCACAGTCGGACCACGCGCGCGAGGCCCAGCACCTCCAGTCCTCGCTGCGCGGGCGCCCCCAGGAGGAGAACCGCGCACGGTCCATCAGCCTGGCGACCCTCGCCGAGGCACAGTTGAACGCGGGGCACCTCGACCGGGCCTGCCGGACCTGGAGCGCCTTCCTCGACCTCTATGAGAACGTCAGCAGCGCGCGGGTCCACGACCACCTGCGCGTGCTGATCTCCCGTCTGCGTCCCCACTCCGCCCACCGCGGCGTCCCGCCCGTGCTGGATCGGGCCGGGTCACTGGTGGTGCGCCAGGCCGACCGCTGATCCGCCGCCGCTGCGGGTTGGCTGGAACTGGCAGTCACCCGGCGGGGTGAAGAAAGCATTCTGCCGCGGCCCCCGATGCCCAACGCTGGTGAGTGAGCGCGGAGTCCCCCGCCTCGACCGGGCTTCCCCTCCCGGCATTTCCGCACCCACACCATCGAACAGGACCATGAACCGCAGCGTCCTTCTGGAAGAGTTCCCCTGTGCACTTCCTCCCTCAGCACCTCTGACCGTCGCGACCTCCTGGACCCACCCGCGCAGGGGGCAGGTGCGCTGTCCCGCGCACCCGCTGCTCTCCTCGGCCGCCGACCGGGCGGGCACCCCTCCCGGGCAACGGGCCTTCACCGCGCACGACCTGGCCGCGGACACCGCGGAATTCAGCCTGATCACGGTCTCCTACGAGGACCGTCACTCGGTGACCACCGGTCTGGCCGTGGCGGTACGGGCGGACGACGAGCAAGCACTGTCCTTCGCACGCGGCCAGATCCGCCAGTGGCGGTCCGTACTGCGTACCCGGCGCCTGCTCCTGCCCGACCAGGACTTCGCCCCGGCCCCGGCCCTCTCCCTCCCGGCGCAGACCGCGGCACGGTGGAGCGTGTGCGGCTGCCCCGCTTCGGCCGGCTGCCAGGCCGCCAAGGACGCCGCGGCGACGGTCCGGGCCTTCCGGGAGCGCGGCGACCACGTCCTGCTGATCGGCGGCCCGCTCCCGGCCACGGCGGCCGAAGCACCGTTCACCGTAGAGGAGCGGGCCGGCCTGACGGAGATCCGCACGCCCGAACAGGCGGTGAGTCTCGTGATCGAAGACCCGTCCGTTCTGGCGTTCGTCGTCACCCCAGGAACCCCGGCTGCTCGGCTGTCGCCCGTCCTGGCCGTGCTGCGCCGCCGACTGCCGGGGCTGCGCGGGCAGCATCCGAGCCAGTGGTGTTATGCGATGACGGACTGGTGGCAGGCGGCGGAGGCCGTCGTACAGGAGAGCGACCTGGTCCTCGTCACGGGTTCCGGCCACCACCCCGGCGCGGCGGTGACCCGCGCGGCGGCCGAACGCCTCGGCGTCCCGGTCCACTCGATCGATTCCCTGGACGAGCTCCGCACCACGCATGTGGACGCCGCGACGATCACCCTCGTCGACGCAGGAGCCACCGGCGCCGGGCGGAACGCCGTGGCCGGAGTCCTGGCGGGGCTCGGACCGTGCAGCACGGTCCGCCGCACGGTCCGCTCACGGCGGGAACCGGCGCCCGCACGGCAGCACCTGCCCGCCCCGGGACGGGTCCCGGGGCCTGCGGGACCCGGCCCGGCCGACATTCCCTCGAACCGGGAAGAACGCTGAACGGGGCGCGCGCTACCGCGAGTTGATCGCCTGCAGCATGTTCAGTCGGGCCGCCCGGCCGGCGGGCCAGATCGCGGCGAGGATGCCGACGGGCAGGGCCAGTACGAGGAACAGGGCAAGCCGCGGCCAGGGCAGCGCCGTCGTGTACTCGGGCAGGCCCGAGGCCGTGAGGCTGCCGCCCGCCCAGGCGAGGAAGGCGCCGGTGCCGATGCCGAGGACCGCACCGAACAGCGAGATGACGACCGACTCCAGGCGGACCATCCGGCGGATGCCCCTGCGGTCCAGGCCGATGGCGCGGAGCATGCCGATCTCGCGGGTGCGCTCGGACACCGACATGGCCAGGGTGTTGATCACGCCGAGGACCGCGATGACGACGGCCATGCCGAGCAGCCCGTACATCATGTCGAGCATCAGGTCGATCTCGGCGAAGCCCTCCTTGGCGAGCTGTTCCTGGCTCTGCACCTTCAGCAGCGGGCTGTTGCCGAGCGCGGAGCGGATCTCCCGGTCGAGGCCCGCGGAACTGCCGGGTTCGGCCTTCACGAGGACGCTCTCGTACCTGCCGCCCTCGGCGTACGGCAGGACGTCGCCGAGGTCTCCGACGACGCCTGCCAGGGCGGGGTTCTCCCGATAGACGCCGACGACGGCGAGGTTCCTGAGGCGCGCCGGCTTCCCGGACTCCGGGGCGAACAGGTCCTTGGTGAAGTGGCCCCGCACGGTGTTGCCGGTCCGCAGGCCCGTCTGCTGCGCGTAGGTCTCGGAGACCGCGATCCTGCCGGGCCCGACCGCGTCGGCCGAGCCGCCGGTGAAGTCGAGGTCCGCGACCTTGTCGAGCTGCTGCGGGTCGACGCCGGAGACCACGGCGTACTGGCCGTTCACCGTCAGGCCGGCCGAGGCGAGAGGGGTCGCTCCGGCGACGCCCGGGACGTCGGCCACCTTGTCGCCGAGGGCCGGATCCAGGCCCAGGTACGAGGCGTTGACGACCCGGTAGTCGGCGGTGAGGCCCTGCACGGCCGCCTTGCCCACGGCCTGGTGGGCGGAGTTGCCCACCACGGTCAGGCCGGTGATCAGGGCGAGGCCGATCATCAGGGCCGATGCGGTGGCGGCGGTCCGGCGCGGGTTGCGCAGCGCGTTCTCCCGGGCGAGCCTGCCGCTGACGCCGAAGAAGCGGGTGGTGACCCGGCCCGCCAGGGACACCAGCGGCCGGGACAGCAGCGGGGCCAGCACGATCGTGCCGGTCATGGTGAGGCACGAGCCGGCCATGGCGAGCAGCAGGTTCTTCTGCGCGCCGTTGCCCAGGGTCGACACGTACAGCATGACGGCGACGCCCGCGCCGGTGAGCAGCACGCCGAGGACGTTGCGTACACGCATGCCACGGACCGCGGTGGGCGCCTCCACGCTGCTGAGCGCCGCCACCGGGGCGATCTTCGCGGCCTTGCGGGACGGCAGCCAGGCGGCGAGCACCGTGACCAGGACGCCGACGGCCAGGGAGCAGAGCAGTACGGCGGGCGAGACGACCAGCGGTCCTGCGGGGAGCCCGGCACCGCCCGCGTTGAGCAGCGGACGCAGCCCGGCGGCGATGCCGAGGCCCAGGGCGAAACCGGCCACGGACGCGGCGAGTCCGAGGACTGCGGCCTCGACGAGTACGGAGCGTACGACCTGACGGCGGGAGGCGCCCACGGCGCGCAGCAGGGCGATCTCGCGGGTGCGCCGGGCGATCAGCATCGTGAAGGTGTTGGCGATGATGAACACGCCCACGAACAGGGCGATCCCGGCGAACACCAGCAGCATCTTGGTCAGCGCCTCGGTGTTCTCCTCGGTCTTCCGGGCCTGCCGGGCGGCGAGTTCGGGGCCGCTCGTCGCGGTCGCGCCCTCCTTCGGCAGCAGCGCGCGGACCTGCTCGGTCAGGGCACGCCGGTCGGTGCCGGGCGCGGCGGCCACCGAGATCTCGTCGAACCGGCCGGGGGAGAGGAACAGCCCCTGAGCGGTCCTCGTGTCGAAGAGGGTGAGAGTGCCGCCCGCGACGACCCGGGGGTCCTCGGTACGGACGGTGCCGACGAGCTTCTTGGTGAGGGCGGGGCCGGTCGTGGCGAACCGAACGGTGTCGCCGATCCGGTAGCCGGCCTTCTCCGCGGTCGTCGTGTCCAGCGCCAACTCGCCCTCGGAGGCGGGCCCGTGGCCGGACGCCAACGGGTACCGGGCGTCCTTGCCGTCGGCCCCCGGGGCGTAGTCGGACGCCAGGTTCTGCCAGTTGCTGTCGGCGTTGACGGGCTCGCCGTCCTTGCGGGCGAGGGTCGCGCTGCCGTTCACGGAGGGCCGCACGGAGGTGACGCCGGGCAGGTCGCGGACGCGGTCGACGAGACGGGGGTCGAGGCCGACGACCGGCTTCCCGCCCCCGTCTCCTTCCCGGTCCCTTCCCCCTCCCCCTTCTCCTTCCCCGGACCCGGGGACGTCGGCCTGCACCGAGACCGCCACGTCCTTGAGGTTCTTGCTGGAGGCGGCACGGAAGGCGTCCGTGACCGTGTCGCCGAAGACGAGGGTGCCGGAGACGAAGGCGACGCCGAGCGTCACCGCGAGCGCGGTCATGAGCAGTCGGGCTTTGTGCGCGAGGACGTTGCGCAGGGCTGTTCGCAGCATGGAGAAGGTCCAGAGGGTCCGGAGTGACGGGAATGACGGGAGGTACGGCGCGCGGGGGCGTGAGGGCGCGGTGTGTGTGGCTCAACTCGTACGGTTTGTGGCGTCGAAGCGCCGCATCCGGTCGAGGACGCCCTCCGCGGTCGGGGCGATCAGCTCGTCCGTGAGGCGCCCGTCGGCGAGGAACACGACGCGGTCGGCGTGCGCGGCGGCCACCGGGTCGTGGGTGACCATCACGACGCTCTGGCCCAACTCCCATACGGATTGCCGCAGGAAGCCCAGGACCTCGGCGCCCGAGCGGGAGTCGAGGTTGCCGGTCGGCTCGTCCGCGAAGATGATCTCCGGCCGGGAGGCGAGGGCGCGGGCCACGGCGACGCGCTGCTGCTGCCCGCCGGAGAGCTGGCCCGGCCGGTGGCGGAGGCGGGCCGACAGGCCCACGGTCCGTACGACCGCGTGGACCCACTCCTGGTCCGGGCGGCGGCCCGCGATGTCCATGGGCAGCGTGATGTTCTCGTACGCGGTGAGCGTGGGCAGCAGGTTGAACGCCTGGAACACGAAGCCGACCTTGTCGCGGCGCAGCCGGGTGAGGTCGCGGTCGTTCAGGCTGGCGAGTTCGGTGTCGCCGATCCGGGCAGAGCCCGAGGTGACGGAGTCGAGACCCGCCATGCAGTGCATCAGCGTCGACTTGCCCGAGCCCGACGGGCCCATGATCGCGGTGAAGCGGCCTCGTCCGAACTCCACCGAGACCGAGTCGAGGGCGACCACGCGGGTCTCCCCGGTGCCGTAGACCTTGCTGAGCCCGGTGGCGCGGGCCGCGACGTGGGTGGCCGGGGCGTGGATCGGGGCGGGTGCGGCTCCATGGGACACGGCTGCTCTCCTGTGACTTGGGCGTGGGGACAGGGGCCGACCGGGGTGGTTGGTCGGCCTCGTTCCATGCTCGGCGCGCGCTGCGGCCGATCCGTAGGTCTCAGGGCGTGCATGCGCGGCCTGCCGAAGGTCGGGCGGGGTGTGGAGGCGTGGTCCTTGCGGCGGACCGGGGGTCTTACTTTGGGCAGAGGGGGCGGATGGGGAGGTCGGAGAGCGGCCACCAGCCACCAAGGCCACCAAGGGCCCGTCAACCGCTGTGATGCCGACGGAAGTTGATCGCGCCCCGGGGCACACCTGAGGCGAACCGACCCCGGCCCCGACCCTCGCCCTCCGCACGAACCGGCCCCGGCTCCTGGCTTCGGCCCCGGCTCCTGGCCCCCGCCTTGGCTTCCGCCCCGGTCCCGGTCTGGGCCCCGGCCTCCGTCCCGGTCCCGGCCCCCGGCTTCCGGCCCCCGGCTCCCGGCCCTGGCTTCCGCCCCGGTCCCGGCCCCTGGTCTCCGGCCCTGGCCCCTGGCCCCTGGCCCTGCGGGCGAACCGGCCCTGGCTCCCGGCTGCCAGCCCCGGTTCGTGGCCCTCCGGCCTTGGCCTCCGGCTCCGGCTTCCGGCTTTCGGCCCCGGTTCGTGGCCCTCGGCTCCCGACCTCTGGCTCCTGGCCCCAGTTCGCGACCCTCGGCTTCCGGCCCCGGTTCGCTGCCCCCGGCCTCTGGCTTCCGGCGCCGGTTCGCGGCTTCCGGCTATGGTTTCCGGCTATGGTTTCCGGCTATGGCTTCCGGATCCGGCTTCCGGCCCCCGGCTCGTGGCCTCCGGCCTCTGGCTGGCTCCCGGCCCCCAGTTCCCAGCTTCCGGCTTCCGGCTTCCGGTTTCCGGCCCTCAGGCGACCAGGCCCGCTCGGTGTGCGAGGAGTGCTGCCTGTACGCGGCTTTCGCAGGCCGTCTTTTCCAGGATGGACCCGACGTGGGTCTTCACCGTGCCCACGCCGATGCCGAGCCGTCGCCCGATCTCCAGGTTGGCGAGTCCCTGACCGAGCATCACCAGGACCTCGCGTTCGCGGTCGGTGAGCCGGGCGAGGCGTGCGCTGCCGTCGTCGGTGGCGTGCGGGGAGCCGCCCTGCAACATGCGGCGGATGACGGTGCCGGTCACGCCGGGGGAGAGGACCGCGTCGCCTGCCGCCGCCGCGCGTACCGCGGCGATGAGTTCCCGCGGGCCGTCGTCCTTGAGCAGGAAGCCGGTGGCGCCGGAGTGCAGGGCACGCGTCACGTTCTCCTCGTCGCCGAAGGTGGTGAGCATGACGACGCGCGGCGCCGGTTCGAGGGCCAGGAGCCGCTCGATCGCCGCGAGCCCGTCGAGCACCGGCATCCGGACGTCCACCAGGGCGACGTCCGGCCGGAGTTCGGCGGCGAGCTCCACGGCCTCCGCGCCGTTCGCGGCCTCCCCGACGACGTCGATGTCGTCGGCGTGCCGCAGGATCAGACGTACGCCGTGCCGGATCAGCTCCTCGTCGTCGGCGAGGAGTACACGGACGGCGGCGGGCTCGGTCATGGCTGCTGCTCCTGGGGGCCGGTGGGTGCGCCCGCCGTGGAACCGGTGGGCGTGGGCGAAGGGGGTGCCGAAGGTGGCGCGGGCGCCGGGGTGCCGGGTGGCTCGGTGACCAGGGGGACCGTGAAGCGGTCGATGGCGGTGAGGGTGTCGCCCGTGAAGCAGTAGCGGACGAGCGCCAGTTCGCCCCGTGCGCGGCGCTCAGGACCGCTCGCCGAGGACGGGTACAGGCAGCTGGTCGCGGACTCGGGGCGGGCCGGCTCGTGCCCCACCGCCGCGGCACGTGCCTCGGCGCTGTCCATGGAGGTGGCCGACCGTACCTCCTGGAGGCTCATGCCGATGCGCGGCGGCCCGGGCTTCTCGATCTTCGGGCCGGGCGTCACCTCGCCGACGAGGGTCATCCCGAACAGCGTCATCACGCTCACCCCGGCGAGCCCGAACAGCCCGGCCGCGGCGCCGGCGAGCTGTCGCCGCACCGCGGTCCCGGCCCGCCCGGAGGGCCCTTCGGGCTGCTCGGCGTACGCGGCCGGGCCCGCCTGGCCTGCCTCCGCGGACAGGTCCGGCTCGGCCGGCAGGCCCGCCGACACCGCGAACCCGCCGGCCGGGGCCGGGCCCGCGTCCAGGGTGCCGCCGAGCAGCGCGACGCGTTCGCGCAGCCCGGTCAGCCCCCGCCCGGTGCCGACCCGGCCCGGGGTCCCGGCACCGGAGGGCGTCGGGCCGTTGCGCACCGCGATCGTCACCCGTTGCTCGTCGTGCGTGATGCGGACGTCGACGCGGGCGCCGGCCGCGTACCGGTGCACGTTGGTCAGGGCCTCGCGCACCACACGGTGCACGGCGCGGCGCACCCGGGCCTCGCGGCCGTCGAGGTCGGGTCCTTCCCAGGCGAAGTCGACGAGGAAGCCGCCGGCGCGGGACTCGGCGACCAGGGACTCGACGTCGGAGCGGGTGCCGGTGGCATCGGTGAGGGCCTCGGTGCCGGTGTCGCGGCCCAACGGGCCGAGCACGCCCAGGACTTCGCGCAGCTCCCGCATTGCGTCCTGGGTGGCGCCGCGCACCAGGGCGGCCTCGTCCTGGAGGTCGGGCGCCTGCTTCTGCAGGGCGAGCTCCAGGCCGCCCGCGTGCAGCGAGATCAGACTGAGGCGGTGCCCGACCAGGTCGTGCATCTCGGCGGCGATCCTGGACCGTTCGTGGAGCCGGGCCGCGTCGTCGGCCTGACGCTCGGCCTCCTCGGCCGCGGCGGTGCGCTCCCGCAGCGCCCGCAGCAGCCGGTCCTGCTGGCCCGCGGCGGCACCCACCAGGCCGGGCACGAGCACGGTGGTGGTGGCGAGCACCGCGCCGACGGCGAGGCCGACGGGGTAGAGGCCGATCCCGGAGGACGGGGCCGACACCGCGCAGCAGGCGGTGGCGAGGGCACTGCCCACGAGCAGCACCACGCCGCGGCGCCGGGCGTCGACGAGCTGCCGGGATGCGGTGTACGAGGCGACGGCGGTGAGCAGCCCCACGGCCGGGACCGCGCCGACGAGGGCGGCGAGCCCGAGCACGGAACTGACGGGACACCGCCGCCGCACGACGAGCAGGCCGATCGCGAGCAGGACGAGCAGCACCCGGAGGGCGGCGGGCAGGGCGTTGCCGAGCTCGTTCACGACCAGGAACGCGAGGATCACCAGGACACCCGCGCACACCGCCTCGACACCGGCCCGCCGGGACAGGAGGGAGGGCATACGGTCGATTATCGGCCACCGCAGGCCAGGGGCGTACGCCTGAAGGCCGAGCGGAGCCTCTGCCTTTCGGCAGAGACACACCCCGGCACACCGTCCGGTGCCCCGCCCCGCGCGCTCGGGCCGCGGCGGATGCCAGCAGCGTTCAGATTCCCGGAGGCGCAGCAGTGGCGTCCCGTCCCAGGCCTCGGCGGATCGCGATCTCCACGGGGGAGTACGCGCCGTCGGCCCGCTCCAGTTCGTACGGTGCGGCCGGCATCAGCGGCGGCTGAGCCATGAAGCGTGGCCGCGTCCCGTGGTGCGGCTGGGCCGCGTGCACCAGGAACGGATGGCACAGGAAGACGTCGCCGGGGGACCCGGTGGCGAGGGCGAGTTCCCGGTGGTCGGACGCCGCCACCAGGTCGGGTGCGAGGGCCGGTCCGTCGGCCCCTTCCTCCCCGTACCGCTCCAGCACCTTCGGTACGTCCAGGTGGGAGCCGACCCGGATCCGGGTCGGGGCGTCCTGTGCACCGACCTCGCTGAACAGGAACAGCATCAACAGTGCCCGGCCCCGGGAGCGCAGATTGGTGAAGTACCAGCTCTCGCCCTCCGGCAGATAGCTCCCCTCGATGTGCCAGCCCGCGTCGTCCGGCTCCGTCGCGTGCGGGAAGCGCAGCGGGAACGTGCCCAGCGAGTAGCGCGGCTCCCAGCGTCCCGCGCCGACGAGGAGGTCGTACGCGCGGTGCAGGGAGGGGGAGTTGGGTGCGGCCGCGAACGGTCCCTGCGCCAGGCCGGCCACCCAGTGCACGGGCTGCGTCCACGTCGCCGGATCGTCCGGGTCCATGCCGGTCTCCCGCCACAGCAGCCGCGCGCAGTCCGCCGCCACGCGCGGCGCGACGGCGCCCTGAAGCTTCACGAAGCCGTCGCGGAGGAATCGGGATACCAAGGTCGTGTCGTCCATGGCCCCATCGTGCGGCGGCACCGGTCCCCGGCACCCGACATTTCCCGCACCGCCTCTGTCGGGTGCCGGCTCAGGCGGAGCAGCCCGCCTTGACCTGCGCGGCAACCGTCAGCGCACCGGGCACTTCTTCCAGGAGAAGTGGTACTTGGTGTTGAAGCTGCCGTCCGAGGAGTCCATCGTCATGAAGCTGTTGGTCGTCTTCGTGTTGGAGCTTCCGGCGTCCACGAGCAATTCGGTGTTGATGTTGAAGTTCCTGGTGACGCCGCACGGCGCGAAGATGAGCGCTTCGAGGCCCGTCCGGTCGCTGGCCTGCCAGTTGTTCTTGTACGGTCCGCGGAAGGTGTGGCTGCGGCGGTCCGTGCCCGACGTCCCCTGGAAGTAGTAGCTCGCCTTCTGCGTGGCCGACGCGCCGCGCTCCAGGTCGGCGAAGCCCCGGTAGTCGGCCTGGACGACGGCATACGTGTACCCCTGCGGGACGTTGACGCGCAGCCCGAGCTGGCAGTTCTTGCGGAAGTCGGTCGGCTTCGCGCCCTGCCCCACCTGGGCGAGGTACTCGCTGTACGTCACGGTGAACGCGGTGTTGTCCGGCGAGACGGCCACGGCGGCACTGCCAGGACGGCAACCGGAGCCGTTGACCTGGACGAGGTTGATGGTGACCCGGTCCTGCGGGGCGGCGCCGGCCTGCGCGGGGCCGGCCGGGGGAGCGACGGCGCTGGAGGGGGCGAGGACGGCGGCCGTGAGTGTGGCCGCCGCGCCGATGAGTGCCGCTCTGAACATGGAAGTTCCCTTCGGTCCCGGCGCCCCTGCCGATCCGGTCGGTGGGGTCGGCCGATTCCAGAATTTAACACGGTGTGACGGAATGTGTGCACCGAGTGAAGTTGGTGGATCTTCTGCGCCGCCGGGGCTAGGTCTCCGGCGCGAGGAGCTCCGGGAAGTGGCGCAGCTGCGTCCGGCTGGTCACGGCGAGTTTCGCGTACGCGTGGGACAGGTGGTGGCCGACGGTGCGGGGGCTGAGGTGGAGCCGGGCGGCGATCTCCTTGTTGGTGCGGCCCCGGGCCGCCTGCCGGCTGATCTGCCATTCCTGCCGGGTCAGGCCCAGTCGGGCGGTGGAGTCCGCGGGCAGGGGAAGGCCGTGCGCGAGTTCTCGCTCCGCCCGGGCCTGCCAGGGGGCGGCGCCGAGCGAGCGGAAGATCGTACGGGCTGCTTCGAGGGCGGTGCGGGACTCCGCCCTGCGGCGCAGTCTGCGCAGGCATTCGCCGTGCAGGAGGTGGGCGCGCGCGAGGTTGAAGGGACGGTGGGGGGTGCGGGTCGCCTCGGCCTCCACCGCCCTGACGTGGTGGGTCAGCGCGGTTTCCTGGTCCTCGGCGAGCAGGCCCCTGATGCGGTGGGCGGTGACCCAGGAGGTGCCCGTGCTGCCCGCGCGCGCCTCGTAGGCGGTGCAGAACTCGCGGACCTCGTCGACGCGTCCGGCGAGCGCGGCTGCCTCCGCCACGTCCGCCGCGATCAGCGCGGCGGTGGGCGGATGGGCCGAGGGGCCGGTGGCGGCGAGTACGGGCAGCCAGTGGTCCAGGGCCTCGGACGCGCGGCCGAGGCCGAGCTCCAGGAGGCCGAGGGCGGTGTGGGCCAGAGCGGTCATGAAGGTACGGGGATGGGGCGACAGGAGCCGCAGCCCGGTCTGCACGTGGTGACGGCTGCGCCGCTCGTCGCCCCGCAGCGCCGCCAGCCAGCCGAGGCTGATCTCGTTGGCCGCCTCGACGGCCACCATGCCGTACTCCTGGGCCAGTTGGAGGGATTCGCCCAGGTGCAGGCCGGCCTGTTCCCAGTGCCCCGCGAGGATCTCGGTGGCGGCGAGTTCCGTGAGGACCTCGGGCAGGTGGGCCTGGGCGGTGCCCGTGCGGCGCAGTTGGCCGGCGCGGGCCTGGTAGGAGTCGGCGGCCAGGTCCTCGGTGTCCGTGGAGACCGCGTGGAGCGACGGGACGTGGCCGGGGTCCGGCCGTGGGTCGTCGGGTGGGCGCACCAACTGCGAGCGCGGCCAGTCGTTCCCGGCCGCGGGCCCGGGGACGGGGCTCAGGCTGAGCCGGATGCGCTGCGTCAGTTCCCGGGCGAGGTCCTCCCGTCCGGCGAAGGAGGGGAGCCCGTCCGCCAGGGCGGCGAGACCGGCGAGGTCGCCGTGGGACCACAGCGCCCGTACGGCCAGGTGCAGAGCCGCGGAGGCCTGGTCGGGGTCGGTGGGGGCCAGCAGGTGGGCGGCCTCGGCGGACAGCCGGCCCGCCCGGGCCGCCGATCCGCTGAAGTACTCGATCAGCCCGTGCAGGGC